>JAIUYC010000260.1 GCA_020216575.1 Coleofasciculus sp. S288
CGTGTCGATGCTCCTAACCGCAGTCGGATACTCAGCCATCAGTATCTACGTCTACGGCAACACCCCGTATGTTGGTAAGGCGGATGCGGCGATTGTACTGGGAGCGGCAGCTTGGGGAAACCAACCGTCTCCGGTGTTTCGAGAGCGGATTAACCATGGGATTAACCTCTATAACAGTGGCAACATCCGGAGTCTCATCTTTACCGGGGGAAAAGGTGAAAGCGATGAACCGGCTGAATCAGTTGTTGCCAAACGCTATGCGATCGCAAATGGTGTTCCAGAAGCCAACATTTTGACTGAAACTGAATCCAGAACAACTTGGCAGAATCTGTACTACGCCAAGCAAGTGGCAGTCGCTCATCAGTTAAAACGAGTTCTCATTGTCAGCGATCCCTTGCATCTGAAGCGAGCCGTATTGATGGCGCAAGACTTAGGCATGGATGCCTACCCATCCCCAACGCCGACGACTCGCTATCGTAGTCTAAAGAGTAAGCTTCAGTTCTTGGCGCGAGAAACATACTTTTATTTCGTTTACCTTCTGTTTGGAATTTAGAAATAGCTCATATCAATTCTCTAAAATGCTCTAAATATTAATCTCCGCGTCCCCGTGTCGCCGTGTCAATCATCTGTAGCAAACATTTAGGTAATCGACATCAGAGGACTGGAGGCTAGTCGCTAAATCTAATAGCCTCTTTCAAGTCAGGTTCCACTGAAAGGATTGAATGTCTTTCCTAGAAAATAAAATAAGGGTGGCAGCTGCATCTGAGGCAAGTCTTTATTATAAAAAATGTAATTATCCTCCGTCCCAACCAGATAAACTTGCTTTCCATCTTTTATGGTTTCTATGGCATAGTAGGTGAACGTTTCACCTAACTTTAAAACATCACGAATTTTATAATAATCTGGAGCTAAGCTTCCTTTCTCTAAAAGCTTCCTAATAAGTTTATTGATTTTCTCTAGGTTTGTGTGTTGAGGAAAGTCTTCTGAATGGGTAAAAAAAAATTGTATATACCAACCGACGTAGCAATAAACCCAATCGTCTGATGTTATAGCCTTCCAATCCTCAACACCAGCAAAACTCCAGGTCGTTGGTCCAGTAAAACCAATCCCTTCCAATCCGTTTCTCAACTTGTACTCGATCAAAAAAATTTTGACTGGATGTTTTTCCCAAGGCCAACTAATTTCACGCTCGTAAATTATTTGCTGTTCTACGGGCTTCTCGCTAAATTCCTTAGAATGAGCTAACCATTTTGCCATGTCACTCAATGCCCGTTGCTGCTCGTTTTGTCGTTTCACAGGGTTTTCTCTCCCCGGATTCCCGAATAAAAAGCTGATGAACGAAAAAATGCAGGATAAATACTCCATGCCGTTATGCCAGCTTAAGGCTTCCAAGCTTACATTCAATTCAGGTTCTCTCCACCAATTGTAGTATGGATGTACTATAATTATACCCTTTAATACTTGACTTTTTAGGCAAAATATGCTCTTATATCTATCTTAAGTCCTATACCAGTTGCTACGCTGCTTCTCATCCGGCTTACCTGCGATGAGCACATTTCCCTTCTCATCACTGACCCCACCTTTGCCGACCCCATGAACTCCGATGCTGCCGCTGCATATGGTAGTGCTGTATTGCTCGTGGTGATGACCGTGAAATACCGTCTTGACCCCAAGCGATTGGGCAAGTTCATCGAGTGCTTTAAAGCCGTAACGATGACAGGAAGGTGCTTCGTGACTGACTAAAATATCGGCTCGTTTGTTCCAAAGTGTCTTATAGTGTTCCCAAAAGATGCTGACTTGGTGCTTGCGCGGGATACCGCCACGCCAGCGGTCTTTTCTAGTGCAGGTCGGTAACAGGTCTTGGTGAGTGCGGAATTTCGGTGCAGCGGGAGGTCTCCAAATTTTTTCCCGGAACACCCCTCCCAAGCCGGCGACTCGTTTACCGTCGATTTCGACGACGCGCCCGTGCAGATTGCGATCGCTCAACCCTGATTGAAAAAGATGGTCATACCAGCGATCGCAATCGCCGTCATGATTGCCTGGGATAAACCAAACCTCAGTTTTGTCCAGGATGCCAGCAAGTTCCTGCTCGAGCGATCGCTCCAGATCCAAATCGCCCAGCAAAATTACAGCCTGCGGAGAATAAGTCTCCACTGCTCTGATAATTGGCATGAAATTACCGTGTGGATCTCCACCAAAAAGGATCATGCCTGGGATGCTCCACCAACAGCCTAATTGTAAAAATCTAGACAGCACTTACCCTAAGATAACATACCTGTAGATAATGCTGCCTTGTAGATTTGTGACAATGGCTCTAGTTCATGAGGAGTACGAGAGTAGGAGATTTCAGTGGGTTACTAAATTTGTCCGTACTACACTCAGCGATCGCGCCTACAAGTTACATTAAGGCAATCGCTAAAAGCCTCATCCTTGCGCTTGTTAAGGAATTTTGAATTTTGAATGGCTGAGTCCCTTGTTTAATTCTTTAATGACGATACACCCGATCCAAGAGCCAGAGTGACGCGATCGCACCAACAAAGTGAGCTGCAATACCAGTCACGTTCGCCACTGTGGCAAAAACATCAAGCGCTCGAATCATTTTATTTGGATCAGTAATTGCCACCCCTGGCGGCATTGATACAGCTTTTGAGACCAACACTCCGATGCCAGATCCAGCACCTAAGAGATTTAACAACATCCCCACCAAACTCACAATCAATCCAAGACGCACGAGTCGAGCGGTGTCTGTCTTATGTGGACGTAGCTCCGGATTAAGATTTCTCAGACCTCTAGCAATGCGAGTATAACGGATATCCCAATAAAGACCTGCTCCCAACGCTATAATGG
Organism: Coleofasciculus sp. S288; assembly: GCA_020216575.1. GTDB lineage: Bacteria > Cyanobacteriota > Cyanobacteriia > Cyanobacteriales > Coleofasciculaceae > JAIUYC01. The sequence continues at coordinate 2,848 of JAIUYC010000260.1, forward strand.
CGCAAACCGCCCAAAACATACTAATCCCAATGCCCTGGTAGGCTGGATCGCCATAGGTTCGACCCGACCAAGCAAACAGCAGAGATATCCCACAAACAACACCAAGCCCCAATTGTAGCCAGAAGCTAATCCAGCCTGTGAAACGAAAATTATTAGAAATTTCTTCTATTGTTGGAGTAAGGGATAGAGACTCTGGCTTAGTTTGCATATTCATTATCTTGGGGCAGCGTGGCACACATCTTTAATCACAAAGATAGCTCTACCTGAAATTTCGTCCCCCTGCCTAGAGTTAGATACAAAAGAGCCGGCCACTAGGTACGGTTTTGCTTATCCTACGTCGTTAGATTGATGATATTGGGCGTATTCCATGTATGCATAAGTAGCGTAGGCATTTCGTCGGCACTACGGATTACAATAAGCACATTGCCCTGGATCAGCTTTTTCTAAGCCATCGGGAAATAATACTTCTTGACAAAAACTACATTTTTTACATTGATAAATTACCGAACGAATCATTGCAGTTGGAAGATTGCATAACGCACAGTGTAATCCCCTTTTTCGGTCAACGATTTCAAAACCAGGGCAAGAACAACTTGGGCAGAGTTGATTCAGTTTTTTGATCAAATTTTGGGTTGCTTTTTCTATCGTTTTCATCCGGGTCGGGTTATACATAGCACGCATATCTGTCTCGATATGAACTTTGCCATCAGGTGATTTTGCCAAAGCTGAGTTAACGGCGTCAAAGAGTTCTTCTTTTGTAATTATTCCCTTAATTATCTCATCCTGATTGAGGGATGAAGCGCTAACCATAACAACCATGCCGTGTTCTGGAAAGCCAGCTTCTATAGCAAAGCGATATGCCTCTTCAAAACTTCTGACACTTTTATGGCTATAGTTAGTCTCGATAGAGAATTCTTCCCCGGCAATTTCTAACTCATTCACTGGATCTAATAAAATGACCACTTCTCGATTACAGGGAATATAGGGAATGTTTGGATGAGGGCTAAATGTTCCTTCACTAGCGATCGCTAAGGTTTCACCGGCTAACTCTAGAGCTTTTTCTGCCTTAAGTTTTGCCGCTTGAAGTTGGTCGCTCGGTCGTTTGATGTCTCGCGTGAACGTGCCGAAGACATCCGTATTAAAGTTCTGTGGGACAACTACTTTGATTCCGAGTTCTTGTTCGAGGAGAGGTGCGATCGCTCTCTCTTTTTGGTGCATTGTGGCGAGAACAGCGACTCGGTTCATAAATAGAGATGGTTTTTCCATAATTTCTGGTATTATCGTATGCAAAGTGGCGGAAGTCTCAACGCCATCAACATCAATAATGCTTATTGTAAGTGCTAAGCTGTTATAATTGTCGAAATAAAATAGTAGTTAGGAAGATTAAATCATCACGCCAAAGATAATAACAGTTTAGATAAAATTGATAGAACTTAATTGAATACTCCATTCATTCCCTCAAACAGAACTATAGTGCCACAAGCAAATGAAGATAGCCAAGATCATTCTCAAGGGCTTTCAACAGTTCGAGAACTTCTGTTTGGATCTCGTCAACCCAGAGACAGGAAAACCGCCAGAAAAAGTATGCTTCATCGGTTCAAATGGAACGGGGAAGTCAACTCTTTTGCGGCTCATCATCAACGTTTTGAATATGGCTAAGGGTGCTGCTCATCACCCAAATCAACTCGCGAACAATCCGTTCTTTGCTGTAAAGATTTACGCGCCGTCCGGAAATTTTTTCGCGTGTTATCCACCATATGGTGGTTATGGTGGTTATTCTGCTCCAATAGTTTACTACAATGCTGATGTAGAGCATACTGCCGAATGGCATCGGTTTGTGACTGACCCAACTCAGTACACTATGCCACCAAACTTCTGCGTACAGCACTATATTACCAGCCAGCCAGTTCCACCACTTGGCAGTGATAGAGATGTAGTTATCCATGTGCCTGCCGATCAATCATTGCTTTTAGAGCAAGAAAATCTACCTGTCACGACACTCAACGAAGCATTGAACCTTTTTCAAAATTTTCCAGTTTTTCACTCGGTATCTATTGCTAATGCAAACGAATTCTGGAAAATAATGATTTATCTGGTAAAGAAGCGAGAGAGCGACTACCAACAATATTTAAAGAATCCCGAAAACAAAAAGAAGACGATTGAGGAAGTTGAGACAGAATTTGAAAAGAACAACCCAGAGATTCTCCTAGAAATTGGAGAACTGTGGAATCGAATTCTCGCTAAGGCTGGACTGGAATTTGATACTGAAGGAGCAAGAATACCTGTACAACTCAACGAGAATCTTCAGGCGTATGTCAAAGTAAAGAGTTCCGGGCAATCGTTAACGTATAACAGCCTCAGCAGTGGCATTCGCAATTACATCTTCAAACTGGGGCATATCCGAGCATTGTACTTCCAACGCCACATAGAGCGGGGTTTTCTGCTGGTTGATGAACCCGAAAATAGTTTGTATCCCGATCTACTTTATGATCTTATTGACGAGTACCTATCAATTATTGAAAACACGCAACTTTTTGTTGCTACACATAGCCCAATTATTGCCGCGCAGTTTGAACCCTACGAACGAATCCACCTTGACTTTGATGACCGAGAGTTTGTCACTGCGTCGCACGGTGTTACCCCTATTGGAGATGACCCCAACGATTTGTTGATTAAAGATTTTCATGTACGCAGCATCTACGGAAAGCAAGGCCTTCAGAAATGGGAACGATTCCTTGATCTGCGGCGATTGATCGGCAATACTAGCGACCCAACCCGCAAACAGCAATTGATTGATGAATATCTAGAGATTGGCAACGCATATAATTTCGATCCATCCAGATGAGATATCTTAAAAAGTCGCCACACTCACAGGTAATCTTGGATAAGTTGGAGTATCCAAGGGATGCAAAAAGAATTAGGGATGAACTTCTAAAAGAGCAGATGAGGTTTTGTGCCTACTCTGAACGCTACATCCAGAACACTGATGCTATCGATGTTGAACACTTTGATGCTCGGTTGAAGGGTACAGAGAATGATAGTTACTGGAATTGGTATGCCGTCCTTAGTTGGATGAATAAGCGCAAACCTCGAAAGATTGAGCCTTTTGAACCAATCCTCAAACCCTATTCAGAGGAGCTTAGTCAACGTATCAAGTATGAGGATGGGCAGTTTCTTGCTATCGATCCAAATGACAAAGAAGCTGATAATCTGATCAAGTATCTTGGGTGGAACAGCCCAGAACTCTACGAAGATAGGCGCAAGCATATCGAGCGCATCCGATTTGTGCTGAAGATATGTGGAGATGATCAAGAGAGCTTCTTCGATTGCTTGGTAAACCACCCAGATAATCTTAGTTTTTTCTCTGCCTTGAGTTTTGAACTGGGACTTCCCGATACTCTTATCG
>JAIUYC010000261.1 GCA_020216575.1 Coleofasciculus sp. S288
TTGGGTTCTGTCAAACTGGGGTGAAAGCTTGATTGGTTGTGGGCTGAAACAATGTAAATTCATCGAATTTTCCCAAAGTGACAGAAGAGGGTTATTCTCTATCACTCTTGAACAGTAAAGATAAAAAGTAGTGAAGCAAGTTCTACCTAGAGTGATCAGACCTTACCACTAGACTGCTACACACTCCATCGAGATATAGGAGTTGGGACTGCACTTGAGTAACGAGTTTTGGTCGTTTGAGGGCGTTTCCTAGCCGATGTTTATTTAATTATTTATTGAATACGTCTTTTTTTAAGGATTTTTCTAGAAGACATGAGCCAAAACCCTCAGTATGCCTGGGTTTGAAACACTCCCGCAAAATAGCCCTACAAGCACCGATAAACCCTCTTTAAGCGATTCCATACTCTATTGAGCTGTTTCGTCGGTTTTAGAGCCATTTAGAAGGGACTTTTTTCCGGCAGTTCTTAGATTAAATAGCAGCTTCGTTCCTCCCCTCCCCCCAAAAAAAATACTCATATGCTGGATGCCTCTGACTGAGTTTCCGATTCATTTTACATAACCTCTGCTGATGAATCGCTGTCAACAATCGGTAGTACAGTTGCAATAACCCACCAACTGGCACAAGGCACCGCAGAAAAAAGCGTCCTAATTCCGCTTGAAATTGCCTTATTTTGCCCTACAGCTCAACCACCCACGGCTTTATCCCCTAAAGCCTGTAAGGCGTTTTTTGGACGTTAGACAGCGCGATCACAAACCGGATTCATCAGTGTTGCTTATCACTTCCTGCTCAGAGCAAGAGAAACTGATGCTCAACTGTTGATATCAGTTTTGATATCTAAAATGGCAAGGGATAGAGAGAGGCTATAGCTATCAATGATTTTGCAGCTTTGAGTTCTCTTCTACTTCTGATAAGGTTACAAATTTTTACAGATAGGAGTGATAGAGATACCACTTTACTGCTCACCCCAGTAGTTAACGAGAAATCAACATTTATCGGCTGTATTCCACTAAAGCATCATTTAGAAGCCCCTGGAGTAAACGCGCCATAAAAATACTAGGGGAGTAGTCAGTTTGTATAAAAGCATTGGAATACCCTGATAAACAAATAGCAGTTAGTTGCGGCGGAGAGGAAACCGAACCACTCATTAAGCTTGATAGGAGGCTAACCAATGAAGATTGTCGAACAAACAGCAAATCAGTTAAAGCTACAAGCAAGTGGTTGGAAACTAATAATAATGTTGACACTTGCTTACGCTTTTCCTCTCGTTATTTCATTACAGATATTAGTGAGTTCTTATTTCTATATGCCTTGGTTTATTTATCCCATGGTAGGAGGCTGGATTCTGTTTAGTGGGTTTAATCTATTTAAGATATTACTCTATGGAGAATTCAGGGTTTCTTATACTTTCGACAAATCTTTAGGTTTACTGAAAATGAAGCGACAGACCTTACGCGGCATCAAAATTACTGAATGGCAACTAAAAGAAATTAGTCAGACAGAAATTGCCGAAAGAATACATAAAGACAACGATGGAACTTACACAATGTATAGTATCAAGCTTAAGCTAAAATCAGGGGAGTATATACCCGTTCATTTGCCGGGTGTTACCAATGGACAAAAAAATCAAGAAATGGCTGAGTGTATCCGTCAGTTTCTTAACCTTAAAGTTTAATTGTAACTTAACTAATTTTTGTCAGTTTCATCTTTAAAATAGAAATTATATGTAATAACTCAAACGGCATCTGCCAGCAGTTGAGCTTAACCAAAGTGGCTTTCAACGCGCAGCCACTCTCCCAAACTGCTACGCTAGTGATATCAGTATTGATTCAATTTGCTAGCAATTATGTTGAATGAGCCAGTTAGCCAAATGGTTCGCGTACCCACGCCGTTAATTGAGGGGGTCAGAGAACTGTCTCGACTCCACAGGGCAGGACGTACCAGAGCGGTGCTAGAGGGCATCAAGAAGCTTGTTGCTGCTATTGATAGCGAAACTACTCTTGATATCGATAGCGTGGCAACAGCGATATCAACACTGACCCAGCGGCTGGACAAGCTAGAGAAACAGAGGTCTTACGCTAGCAACACCGATGATATCGGCTCGATATCGACACGATTGCAGAAGGTGGAAACTGATATCGAATCAATACAATCGACGATGGCAGATTTGACCGCCAGAGTAGGGGGAGTGGAGGCAGTAGGCTACATCGGTAACACAGTCACACCAATAACGGAACTGGCTTCATCCGATATCGAAGCGATAGCACAGCCCTTGGAGCCGACTAATACTAGTAGCAATATCGAGGAAAACAACAACAGCGATCGCACAGGATTAGCTTCTGAGTTAGAGCCAGCAACGGGGACACAACAGCCTGAAACGCCCCTCACCCAGTCAGCCTTAGCCAAACGACTGGGAGTATCCAACCACGTTGTCCAAAAACAAAAACAGCATGGTCGGGAGAACTTTGCCGCCTGGTCAAAACAGCGTGACCCAGATGGTATCGCCTGGAGTTGGCAAGGGAAACTGTGGAAGGGCAAACCGATGCGTTTTGTACCAGCCAGCTCTAACAAAACTTAGAGCCAAGAGAAGGTTAACCGATTTGACAACGAAAAATTAGGTATTTCAGACGGTTCTGTTCTCGCTAAAAGCCCTATTGTGCCGATTAACAAAACCCAGTGCATAAGCTCTGCCATTTCAGAAATACAGATGGTTGTACCTCACTGCTTTTGAACAATAAATTTTGTTCCTATGAAAAACCTTATTCTTCGTCAAATTTCCGCTACCGCTGTAGCAACAGTTGTGGCTTTGACCGGAGGTGTTCGCGCAGCTTTTGGACAAGCAATATCTTCTTCTACTCGGTCTATGGAACAGGCTGGACTCAATGCGGGATATCGCTTACGGGCAGAAGGCTATGACCTATATAACATAAAAAACACCCCACAATATCACACTTTTATGCCTAATCGTACAACGAAAACTGTTTCTGTCGATGTTCCGACCACAGGTCAATATATCCTTTTGGTCGGAGGCGATGATGATACACAAGACTTAGATATTGAGCTGCATGATGTTGGCTCCGACACCACCTCCGCTAATACAGGGTTTATTCTATTTAATGTCTACAAGCCAGGTCGCTTTCTTTACGATATCCAAATGGTTGACTGCCGCGCTCCCAACTGCGGTGTTTTTGCAGTTCTTCTAACTGTGAACTGATACCAAAACCTGGCTGTGCCACATAGGGGGGAGTCAGCTTTCACCTCCTTCAAACAGGGAGGGCTGGCTCACTTTAGAAGTGGCGACGAGGTGACGATATTCGCTTTTGAAAAATGAACGAATCCAACACTTCACCCAGGCCAACTCAGCTTTACTAAATTTTCCACCTTTTTCACGAATCAGGGCGTGGAGGTCTTGATTAGTTTGTGCCGCCTTGAGAGCCTCACGGATAGCCAGTGCTCGTTTTTGGCTAGAACGCTCATTGTTGGAACGAGGGTTGGGGTAAGCCTGTTGTTGGTGGAGTTCATCCCAACCCGTTAAGGGGTCTGTGCAGACCTTTAGGTCTTCACACTTAGGTTTGGGTGCAGACCCGAAACCTTGACCTGGAGCGGATTGTGCAGGCTTGCAGGATTGCAGTTCATTTTGGAGCGTTTCTGTCAGACTTTTTTGAGCATCTTCTGAAAAAATATTTTCTTCTAAAAATGTTGAGTTGAGGTCTGCAAGGTCTGCACCTTCCCCATCTGGTAAGGGTTCCAGGTCTGCACAAGAGTCTGCACAAGGGTCTGCACAAGGGGGGGTTAGGTCTGCACACGCCTCAAATAACTCCTCAATCCAGGGCTTATCCCCATCGGTATCGGAGCGCAATCGCAAGCCTTTAATAAATAGTCCAGAGCGGAGCTTAACCTTCTCGACCTCCTGCCAGTCCAAAACATCGTGACAAACTTCCAGCAAAACCTTGCTAAAATTCTGAAGTGAGAACGCCTTAGCACCGGATGCCTCGCAGTAACGCAGGTAATGGTCAAACAGGGTTCCCTCGCGACCCTTCTCACCAATGCGTTCTAGGCTGTTGTTATCGCGGATGATATGTTCATTCATCCAAGCCGCGATAGAATTGGTCTGAGTTTTGAGTTCCCAGCTTTGGCGCTGGAAGTCGGGAATTTCAGCTTCATCCAGTCCGCGTAAAATCTTAGTCACCTCTGCATCCGGCATTGAAATCGCCACGGAGGTCAGGGCAGAAAGTTCCGATTCAAGCAACTGTTCCATGTAAGCGTTGCGTTTGCCCGCGGGTACTTGATTTTGGAAGGAGACGCCACATATGCGACGGTCTAAGCCGGAGGTATCCCCGGCAAAAATCGATCCGTTACTAATCGCCACGAGTGTGCCAAAAAATGGCGAGTCGCCCCCTTCCTTATAGACCTGGCGATAGCTGATGGAGTCGCCACCGGTGAGAGACTTTAAGCCACCAAAGCGACCGACCTGCTTATCCTCATCGGGACAGACCACCAGCTGAGCATCGATAATCCGAGCGAGTTCATCATCTTTGTTGAGCTTGTCGAGGCGGGAGGATTTAGCATTGGCCTTACCCACGAGTTTTTGCAGGAGTCGGCTAAACGTGCCCTTACCCGTCCCCGGCTTGCCCACTAAATGAACGAACAGCTGGAGGTCATGGAAGCGGAACTTGACCACACCATTGACAATCGCCAATAATTTAAGAACCTTAGCGGTATCACCCTGCATCGCACTCATCGCCCATTCATAAAAATGGGGGCAGTTGGTTCGCAGCAGTTCCAGGGGTGTGGTGGCAGTACAGAGAATCGAGATGGGTTGATAATCCCTCTCGAGGTAGGTGGTGAACTTGAAACCTGGGTCATGGGCGTGGGTCTTACCGGTGTTGACCTCAAGGACGCAGTTTTTAAAAGCAATCCAGTTTTTGCGGTCGAAGGCTTCCCAGCGGGGGACGAGTAATTGCAAGCGCAATAGCTTAATCGTGTCCTCAATATAACGGTAGTTCTTGAATTCGATGCCCTTAGATTCGAGTAACTTCAGAACAACCTGAGCGAACGCTTTGCTCTCGATGGCCTCCCAGACTCTGCCAGTGAAGATGCGCCACACATTCTGCTCGTTGTGCCACGCCCAGAACTCGCGGTATTCATCGGCAATCAGCTTGGCTAACTGGCGAGGGCTAGGGGGACAATTGGGCAAATCAGGTTCGAGGGGGTCTGCCCAGTTTTTTTGTTCAATTTCAGCCAGGACACGCTTAAAAGTTTCGATGCCCTTTTTCTGGATAAAATCATCCAGTCCTTTTCCATCATTCATATCCCATTTCCCCGTGATACTTAAAACCGGAACTTTAAACTTGGATAGCTGGAGCGCTAACTTCTGCTCAGCTTTCAATACGTTAGGATTAATAGCACTATCGGCATCAAAGCCAATGATGAAGCCAAAACCGGCCTTAGCCAAGCGTTCCAAACCCTGGACTAGATAGCGCTTGCCTTGAGGGTCAGTCTTGGCGGCGGTCAAGCCCATCTCGACGCCTAATAAGGCGATGGTGGGCAGTCCGAAATAGCAAGCGACGATGGCTTTAAACAGCCCTTCGGTGATCAATATATAAGGATGCCCATCAATCTTCCAGCAGCGCTCCTTGAGGGCTTCTAAGTCTCGCCAGTACTGCTTGTCTGTGGGGTGTGAGGGCAAGATAGCATCATAGTCGCCTAGGGGTGAGCGGTATTTGGGAGCCTTCTTTTCATTGTCGGATTTCCAGGGCTTGTCGGGGCGAACTTGAATCTGCCATCCATCGCCTTGGAGGATTAAACAGTTGCTGTAGGCGGTGTATCCGAGGAGCTGGCTAGCTTCTTCGGCAGAGCTGGAGCGGCAATTGGCTAGCACCCAGTCTGCTGGCAGCTGTCTTTTCTCTACTAAGTACCGATAGTGATTGGTGGTGAGATTTTGTGAGGTCGTTTGGGGATTGGTGTGTGATAATATAGTCATAATTAAAAGTCCAAAATGATTGGCAACAATGGCTCCGGGAAGCGTGCAACTTCTTTGTCCGGAGTTTTTGTTTTTGGAATTTTATCTCCATTTGTACGAGTAGCGAAAGAGGGCGTGTCGTATTTCCTTTTAAGAGAACCAACTGCGCCGCAAGCGGAGTGGCTTTTGTGCCGGGAAAACGTTTAATAAAATTATCATGTGATAATATTGCCCGTCACCGCTACGCTAAAAGCCACCCACGCTTGCTCTTCTTCGAGGGAGTAGG
>JAIUYC010000262.1 GCA_020216575.1 Coleofasciculus sp. S288
AAGCTAGGCATTTTCCAGACGAAAATCGGATCGACCAGAACTATACTCCGTAATCGCTGTGGATGTTCTCGCGCCCAGATGAGTGCTAATTTCCCTGTCCAAGAGTGACCGACGATATGAGCACAAGACCACCCCACCGAATCCATGAGTGCTTCCAAATCAGCGATCGCATGGGCAAATGTATAATTCCTGTCAGGTTTGCTACTGTCGCCATGACCGCGCATATCCGGTGCAATGATATGGTAATCCTTACCTAGATAGTCTCCCAAGCTCAACCAAACGAGAGCGTGGTCAGCTAAACCATGCAGTAAAAGTAACGGTTCCTGACCTTGGTTCCACTCTAAGTAAGAGAGTTGGATATCAGACAAAGACAACGTTTGACGTACAAGATTCATTATCAATTTTGGATTTTGGATTAGACGCCGTGAGTAACCCTCACAACATGCATGATGAAAACCCATACCACTTACCACCTACCACCAACCCCCTAATTTTTGATTTCGCAACTGTTCTGGTTGCGGATTTTATCAATTACGTCGGATAATTCAGATGATGGAGTTTTCACCGAGAAAATCTCCTGAATGACATCTGACCAAAGCCCTTGTTCTGCAAAGTAGTGAGCTTTTTGGAGGATTAATTTATCAGAAATCATCGTTGAGTTTTGGCGCTCCAAGGCTTCCAATTCAGCTTGGATAGAAAGACGTTTTTCAGCATCCATCACTTTAAACGGAATAGTTTGGCGGTCAGTGACTGGGGTAACTTGTCCATCGGGAGTTTCAACGGTTGTTTCATAGGTCACTAAATATTCATATTCCTGTCCGGGATTTAGGGGGGCTGAATCATTATATTGAACCTTTTGAATCACCCATTCCTGACTCGGTTCAAGTGTAGCTAAGCTCTTATCAAGAAAACGCAGAGAGTTCAGCGACGGTGTCCCCGTGTCCCCGTGTCCCCGTGTCTCCGTGTCCCCGTGTCCCCGTGTCCCCGTGTCCCCGTGTCCCCATGTCTCCGTGTCCCCGTGTCCCCGTGTCCCCGTGTCTCCGTGTCAGATATCACGGCTGAATACAACTGCGTATGAACATCTGGCTCGTTTGCTGTTAAATCATGACTCCACACAGTTGATTCGCTATCAGGAAGGCGAACCTCAAGTCGCTTGGCACTCGTAACTCCTTTCGCGACTTTCCAGACAAATAGAGGCTTATCGCTCCAAATCTCAAATAAATCTTGATCATCTTTGTGAGGCCAAAGCGAACAAAAAGGGGTTCGTGAACCCCCTGAACCCCTCTTCTTCCCAAATAACCAATCCCATAACGATTTTGGATACGTTTGACGTATTGCAGCGCTTTCCTCAAGAATGGATGAAGCGGGAAAACTGACGCTTGCGATCGCCAAAGGAACACCAGCAAAGCTAAGTACAGTAATGAGTAGTAGAGAATGCACCCCGATTCGTCTATCCATATGGTTTCCTCCTGAGAACTGATAGAACATAAATCCAAAACATTATCGATGGTAAAAACCAAGGAATGGAGAAGGAAGCCCAAGTATAAATTTGTAATCCAACCAGTCCACCCGTGAGGGTTCCACCCGCTAACGCCAAAGCCATTTGCTGTCGTTGTTGGCGTTTCTGTTTAAGTAGTATCAGCTTTGCCCCTTTTCCCAAAATAGCGGCGGCAACAATCATCCAAGCATCTGGAATCAACACAACTCGATGCTGCGATAACAAATGGTGAATGATGTAAGCATGGGCTTCACCGCCCGTCAACCATTGTCGAGCCATCTCCTGTTTTTCTCGGTTAGAGCGCCAATAACTCACAGCCAGAGGAACCGAAAAATTGTCCTCAGCTCGGTCATATCCTCCGGGTGCAATAATGACAACTTGCTGGTTAAGATTTTTGAACTCTGGAGCGTCAGGAGGAAGCTCGAGAAATCGCCATGCCGAAAGGCGGTTATAAACCTGAGTAGGAGGTATGGAAAAGTCAAGAAGTGGCTGTAGTCCCAAGGGAGGAAACGCTTGTTTTAAGGAGACAATCGCCGTGTTATCCTGCTCATTACTACGGTTGAAGTATTCAACGACTTGACTTTGGAAATCTGTTGAGTTGTTCCATTGGGGTCGGGGTACGTTAACCGAGCGTGTTTCCTGTCTGAGCGCCTGTGCTAGAGCAAGTACGTAAGCTAAAGGACAGCCTTCTTCACAACTTCCCCTTGCAGGCAGCATGACTTCCCAAAATGGATAATATGTCAGCGTCATATCTCCCTGCAAACTCCATTTGTAGCTGGCAATTTTATCAGTCACCTCTAACCTGACTTTCGCTTCATCCTCTCGATTGGCAAAGACAAACCAAGTGCCTTGCTGCTTGACTGCCGTGTGGATGGATTCTGCCAAAACTTGATCCTCAGGCGCAGAACCATCCAAGAGATAATCTACGCCAATCACCCTAGCGTCCAACTGCGACAGTTTGTTAACCAGTTTGGCCAGATAAGCGCGATCCATCGGATGGACTTTATAAGTATCGATGTTTTCCTCTTTGAGAGACTGTGGATCGATCGCAATCAGTAAGACGGGTGCGAGTACAAGCTGAGGAAACTGATTCGTCTTGTCACGATAGAGTGCCTGAATGCCCGTTCGCAGTTCAAATAAACCACTGCGTACAGGAGACAATACACCTAGCAGCAACAGGGCTGCCAATGCGATCGCTTCTCGTTTTGTCGGTAACCACTGTTGCAACCGTCGCTTCCACCCAAACGGCTCGATGCAAAATGGAATCGCGCCCAGAGAGCTAAAAAATGAAGGAATCAGGTAAGCGGATGGAAAGGCAAATTTCTCTGCGGTTTGGAGATGGTGGCACGCTTTCAGCATGGCGTCGTGGACATCGTTATGCTGAGCCAATTGTTTGCAGAAGTGTTCGAGAAATACATGCGCCACCTCATCATGAATTGGCTCCCGCATCACTACCACTTGCAGCCCCAAATCAGCCAAGCGATCGGCAATTTTTAACCCGCTACAGGAGTTGAACAAACAGAACTGAAGCCCTTGTTTTTTCGCTGTGGTAATATACTCTTTCAAGTCACTAATCGACAGGAAGCAATTAGGCGCGATCGCCAATTCTCCCCCGGTAATTGTCGTTTCATCGCTATGCCCCATAAAAAATAGTGCAGCCCAACCCCGTTCGTCTGCAATTTGTTTCGCCAACTCCGCTTTGAGATTGCCCAGTTCCTGTTTCTGTTGCCAGTCAAAGAACTCAACCTTGGCAACACGCTTGAGCCGTTTTACCGCCTGCTTATCCCGCTCCAAATCCAGATCCGTGTTATCTCCCAAAATAACCAAGATACGGGGTTTCCCAGGTAGCAATTTGTTCGGGAGTTGTTTAGAATTTTGCCGTGTGGTTAGGGGAATCCGGGCAATCCGAATCGTGTCTTTGGGTACTCCCTCTGGAACCAGTTCCCAGGCTTCCCACGGAAGTCGTGTGAGTTCTTCAGAGTCGCAAGCGACAAAAATGTCAATCGGTTGATAACTCTCGGCTATTTCTTTTGAATGCGATCGCTTTTGAGCAGCCGAATAAATCTGATGTTGAATCGTTTCTCGAATTTCACGTAACGGAGACAACCAACGCTGAAATGCATCGAGAAATGCCTCTTTGGCTTCTTCGACTTCGTGACTCAAGTCACCCGTTGAGGGAGTCATACCCCCGCTTGATAGTTCCCGCGCCCTTAACGTCGAGTCCAGCCTAATATAACGTTCTCTCCAAGCGTCATAGTAATCAATCACTTTATCTGGATAGTCCAGCTTGCCCCAACATTCCGCTTCCTCACCCCAGCGCAATTGAAACAGGCAAACCCGATCAGTTGGCAAAACATTTAGCCGAAATACAGTTCGAGGTTTCATGACGATTAGTTGGGAGCGAAGGCAATAGGAGGTAAGGTTAAAGAGGTTCCATTCGAGAGCGCAATGGTTACTACAAATTTCTCATCCCATTCGCCTGCCACACAGGTATAGAGAGAAGAATCATCGGTTTTCAAAACGGGTTCAGACACAACATCTGACAACGTGCTGACTCGTAGTTTAATACCAAGAGGCAGTTTGCGATCGCATTGTGCTTCCAAGATTAATAGCAACGCCCATTCCTGACTTGATTCTGGTAATTCTGCCAATGGCATTTGAGGCGGAAGCAGCCAGGTGACGGCATACAATTGAAGCGCGATGCCATCTACATTGAGTTCCCGGTACGAGCCACGGGCTTGAGGAGGAATCACCAGTTCTTTTTGTTTCAATTCTGTTGCGATCGCCCTAAATTTATCAGGCAACCGACGCAGAGATGACGTTGCAAACGTGGAAGCGGGAAGCGGTTGCCAAAACAGACTTTTTGCTAATTCATCCAGTTCATCCCGCAACCAGAGCGCAGTATACACGGCTTTCTGCGTCAGGATTGTCAAAACCTCTCTCAATCGAATTGACAGTGAATCCTTTCTTTCTGGCTGTGTTTGCCACTGATAAAGTACATCCAGTAATTCGGGACTTTGAAGGACAATTTTTCCTTGTTCCCAGCTCAAACTTTCCCACAGTCGTTGCACGGGAGATTGCAAACCCGACAATAACGCCTCGAATTCATCCCTTGATAAAGTTGCTGATTGAGGATTGGCAACGGGTAGAGGAATAGCCGATGCCTCCAAGAAGCGCGAGTATAATAGTAAATGATTCGGCTCAGCATCAAATAACGATAGCGGTAACTGATAGCTCCAGTCAGGCTCCATTTGTAAATTCACTGACTCGCGATAATTAATCAGTTCGTCATAACGCAAAACTCCTCGAATAATAACTTGTTCTTGCTCGTCTTGAACCTCAATCAAAACGTAGAAATGAGCTGCAAATTCTGGTAAATCGATAGCAGATCTCGGTACAGACACTGTTTCATCAATCAGGCTTTCTGTAGCAATCAGGCAAAGTTTAAATTCCCCAACTTGAAGATTGCAAACCGCTTCTACTACATTTGCATACTTAGGCTGCGATATAGAACAATGATCTTGATTAATGGCTGTATCCGTCCGTTCATTGAACCACTGTTCAAAACTCAGCCATCCTAGGACGTTCAAATAAGTTTGCCACTGCTGTGTTTCACCCCTAACTCGGTCGCTAATCTCAGCAGCTTGGTCAAAATATTCAGGTTCCAGCCAACTCATTTCTGGCTGTAATAGTCTCAGTTCAGTTGAATCGATAGGGTAAATCATCACAATCTCACTCCTTATGTTTCTCGATGTAGCAGCGAAGACGCTGAGCATATAGGCTGTTCATCGAACGATTATTGGCTGTCCTAATTTCTGCGGCAGCTTGTTGGAAAACTTCTTCGTCAAGAAACCCTTCCAAGTGATGCCAGAGATTCCTCAAATAATTAGGCTCAGCTGCTAGGTTAGCTAGCTCTAATGTCTGCACTCGTTCTAAAATAATGGAGGATAATTTTTCCACTGTCCGCAATCGAACCTGATTGAGCAGGTTCTGTTGATTTAACACTCGGCTCACTTTACTCTGGTTAGTCATGCCTAACCGAGAAGCAATTTCTTTTTGAGATAGTCCTTGGCAGTAAATGAGTCGCAAACCGGGGATAACTTTTGAAGCTAGAGAGGCGTATCTCGATCGTTGCTTCAAGGATGTGATGTATTCGTTAAGAACTTGCTCGATAGACTCCTCTAAAATCTCCATCAGTTGCTGGCGAATGAACTCCAGGAATTCCGATTGTTCTAACTCATTTAAATCATTAATAGAACGCGGATCGGCGAAATCTCGCTCAGTACGGTCCTCAGTATCCGGATCGGGAGTTTCCAGAGGCATGGATAGAGGAGAACCTCTGCGATTCCAAACATCATAATCTTGCAGAAGCTGTGCTACTCGTTGGAGTTCTTCCTTTAGTTGAGATGGGGACTTGAGAATGATACCTCGTTCCTGCAAGAGGTGGCTCATTTCTTTGAGTTGATCCGTTGTCGGATCGGGGCATCTTCTTACATCATGTCGGCGCTGCTGATAGCGTCTATCTCGACGGTAGACAGCATGAAAGGTTTCAATGAGATAGCGATCGCGATCGAGTAGAAGTTCGAGTTGTTTGGTTCCCACTCGATTCAGAAGCGCCCAGTTACTGAGAGAGCGAAACCCCCATTCGGATAAGAATTTTCTGAGATCATGATTTCGGCGGGTTTGATAGTACACCCAATTATCTAAGCTCAGTCTAGATTCTGCATTCAGACTATAGCT
>JAIUYC010000263.1 GCA_020216575.1 Coleofasciculus sp. S288
TGGCTAGTTTTTTTCTTGTTGAAGGAAAATCAATGGGAGTTGACTGAGATGCCAAATCCTTTTTGTAAAGTTAAGGTTAACAAGTGTTATTTTTATCCAAATTGGGCAGCTTAACTCTTTTCTAATGGGTAATGGTTTTCCTTCAAAAATAGGGCTGAGTAATCCGGATAGTGTACTGAAACGCTGTAAACCTTGTTTAGAGTGGTTACTCAAGTTCTTTTACACCACTACTCACTCATGCTTCGTATTAGCTCTAAGTTCATGTTGAGTTGTTTGCTAAATGCGATGCGAGTTTCACTCCTCGCCGTTCTAGCTTTAGTTAAAGCAGTTTCAAGGTGGGAAATGGTAACCAAATCTCATATTGCACCCATCTTTGCGCCACCCCTGACTGCTACGGTATCCCAAAACAACATACTGCAAACTCCATACAACACGATCCGCATTCAAGGGGAACCTACGATGCTCCTCTGCTGAGCCACAATCCCATAAGCGAAGCGGTAAGCTGCCATTCGTTTGGGACGCATTGCTCAGTGAAACCATTGTTCTGGACTCTCGCGCCATTTGAGTCTAAAACTTGGTAGTCGAGTCCCAAACAAAGCATCTCTCGATTCCCTTAACCAGTTAATTCAGTAACGCCTCAGGATGGTAAACCGGACATTGGTGAGCATAAAGTTAGTGTGAGTGACCTTAGATAATTATTTCCGCTCTCAAGAAACAGATGTGTTTCTTTGCATGCATAACGAGTGATTAGCTTCGCCAGTGCGCAAAGCGCGATCGCACACAACGCATCACCAAAGGCGATCGCACGCCCGTTAGCTACTCCTACGTAATTTCTTACCACCTCCTATCAATCATGAAAAAATCGACGAAGCGGACGGTTTTTTTTTCCGTTGTCACGGTTTTAGCGACTGACATTGGTTTCAGCCGCTCTTTATCAGCAACGGAGTATCCCTATCCAACAGTAGATGAGTCAGATATTGATAATAGGGGGTTACCTTGCTACATGCAAACAGAAGACGGTTCAACCCTGGATTTAAGTCGTGTGTGTATACAGCCCAAGCCTAAGGGTTCGCCAGATGAGGTTGCGCCGCCTGAAATGATGGATGAACCAGATAGGTTTGATGATTCCTACTATGAGAGTCCCTATTCACCCGAGCCGGACTCCACGGACGAACCTTACCCCGAAGACGAGATCCGCTATTAAATCAGTGACAAGCAGGTGCAGTCAAAACCAGATGGGGGAGATGAGAGAGAGCAAGGAGAAATTACTTCCTCATCTTCCTCGTCTGGTAGCAAAGCCGCAATGTCTCAAGGCATATTGGCTGAATCCCCTAAATAAATTTAGGGGGATTCACCTACCACCTACTACCTACTACCTCTCTTTTTCTCTTCGCGTAAATATTTTTGTGGAATCAAAAGCATAATTCTATAATTTAAGAATCATTCAACTATCCCTCTTATTTTATTCTCACCAGAGGCAATTGGCAATGAGGCATTTTGTAGGGTCGGCAACTTTGTGGAAATCAACTCAGGTAGTGTATTCTGATCATCACATCGGAGACTTTGCCGTTATTTTCTGACCAGAGGGAATCAAGTGTTTAGCGAAGGGTGATTGAGATGAAACAGAAGGGCTTCTACTTTCCTATAGGTATAGCGTTTGTTGTTGGGCTAATCTTGGGAATAGAAATTACCATAATTTTCCAACGATTTCATTCTATTCGTACCGCTAAAGCTTGCTCGAAAATTCCCGATGGCAGGTTTGCAGTTTTTGTGCCTAGAAGTAATTTAGTTGATCGGATAAACTTGAAAAAAGTTGTTTCGTCTAATAATTGGGCTTTTAATGCCAATTGTAAGTTGTTTAAGTCAAAAGATGACTATATAAAAGAATCTGAGGTACTTAAATCGAGTTCGCTTTTGGTTGAACGAGACGAAACTACTCCTCCAGATTATGTAAAAATTCCTTCTGAACGATACAAGATAAAAAAGATTTGGACAGGTCAACTGATTGGTTATTTTACCGAAGAGGAGGCGAATTTAGTTAAATCTAAAATTCTTGAAAGTACTTACAAAAAAGAGCCGGATTTTGTTAGAGAACCTTTTGTGGTTAATAATATCAACACGAATAATTAATGAATTGGATAAATTGAGTAGAGGCGTTACGGCGGTACTGCAAAGCAGAATCTGATGAGTACGTTTCTATATGAAAAACAGGAAATATGGCTATTTGAAATCATCTGTGAGATGGTTTTTTTTAACAAACCACAGAGGCACAGAGTTCGCAGATGAGAGAAAGAGAGGTTTTCATGAATTATTCCTCTCCTGACTCCTGACCTAACGTTTCACAATTCATTTAGATTCACTATAGTCTCAGGCTATCAGTGGTTGACTCAGAGAGAAATTAGCAAGTTCTGAATCACGAGCTAGTGCTAAAGCACGCCGAACGGCAGCATCAGCATCCACTAACCCATAACCAAATGTATCATCCCGTCCCGCTACACCCAAATCCATTGCTGTGTCGGTGAGAATCTGACGAACTTGCTCACCTGTCAATTCGGGATTGACGCTCCAAACGAGTGAAGCAATTCCCGCTAAATTGGGATTAGCTGCTGAAGTTCCCCCGAAAAACCGCATATCGCCGTACTTATCCATGGCTGGGGAATCGGTTGCTGCCACTAAGGTTAAGTTGGAACCTCGGTTGGAATAGGGGGCAAGGTTTACTTGGGTGGCGTTCATCAAGTTATTGATCCACTCGATTTGCCACTGCTGCGCCCCGTCAATGGAGGTCTTGGCTTGCAGTGCGCCTACGGACATCACGTTAGTGTGAGTGGTTTCCAATTTTCCAAGACCCGCGACACTGGTGAGATAGTCAGGATCGTTTAGATTACCACCGGGTCCGCCATTGCCTGCTGCGATCGCAAAAATCGCGATATCAGCATTATCTCGGATTAACTGCTCAAATTGCGATCGCGTGTCATCTTGGGAGAATAGACTAGTCAGCCAGTTTTCACCCTGAATTCCACCCTGAAACACAACCCGTAGGTTGTTAGTTCTGGCATAGCTAATCGTCTCTTCAATCGCCGCCATCAGGGTTACACCCGATCTGCCAAACAGATAGTTCTTTGAAGTTCGTCCGTATACATCATGCACCATCACCTGGCTGTTCCAGTTGATCCCTGCAATCCCCTCTCCGTTATTGGTATCGGATGCCATGATGCTGATTGCACTGTGTCCGTGTCCATAATTCCCGGAGTTATCATCATCTGTTGCATCCGTAATTAGACGGCTAGTGCTAATGTCAACAATGTCACCCTCAGCATTTTGTGCTGTCAAGATTCCGGTATCTAAGGAAGCTAACAAAACTTGGTTTGACCCTTGAGTAATGCGCCACGCACTGGGTACGTCAGAGACATGCAGGTTCCACTGAAAACCGAAGTTAGTATCGTTGGGACGGACTTGTAACTCTAGGGTTGACCCATCGGCAAACCGAAGATTCTCAATACCTTGGAAGTAGATTTCTCGACCATCCGCTAGGAGCAAGTAATCGAATGCGGTGCCTGCAAAGATAGATTGAGACGTTGTCGAATTAAACAGCTCGAAAGTAGTAAGGCTTTGTCCGTTCAAGCTCAGAATATCAGAGGGAGTAAGAGCCTGGAGGTTGAGTGTATCAGTACCCCCCCGACCAAAAACAACTGTACCGGTTTGCAAGCCTGCTGAGTAGTTCAGCGTTTCACCCGCGAATGTACCGCTAATCTGTTCTTGGGACAGAACACTCATCATCTGAAAGGGCGAGTAGAATTCTTGTCCATCCGTCGTCCTGGCAACGGTTCGCAGGTTATAGTTGCCACCTGTTAGGTTAACCACCTCAGCAAGGTGAACGAGCTGATTCGATAAACTCGCTTCGCTCCAAGTCCCTAGGTTAGCGACGAGTTCACCATTACCCCACGCTTCCAGTTGAACGCTTGACAAAAAGGGCGCATTCTCTACACCGTAGCTAAACCGAATGGCTCCCCCTTCAAAAACGGAACTAGCCGTACTGTCGCCCGCCGCATCGGTGAAGCTAAACAGGTTGAAGCTGCCAGCAAGTTCATTGGCACTCAGACTCAGGGTGTAGTTGGTTTCATCACTGTAGGGGTAGAGTTGGATGTAGTAGACACCGGGTGCTAAATCTTTATTCAGAACTTCTAGGGTAATGCCCTCGGTATAAGAGCCATCTAGCACCTCATCCGACTCGACTGAACCATTGCCGTTAATGTCTTGAATCAGCTGCACGTCGGCATTCCCACTGAGTTCAGCTAGGGTGAGACTGAAGTTACTGGTTTTATCAAGCTCGAAGCGGAAGAGATCATTCGCGTCGCCATTACCCACTAAGTCGCTGAAACGAAGAGAACCGCTCAAGATACCAAAGTCGTGGGCGCTTGCCAGGATATTATCGGGGGCGCTCGTGAGTGCGTCAAGATTCACGTTACTGACTAGGGGCGCATCCTCGACGATACCTATCAGTGCATCGTAGCTTACCTCACCCGTTGTCCCCATGCTGCGATCGCTAATAGGTATTAGACTCTCTTGAGGAGCAAATAAAGACAACTCTGTCGCCCCACATTCCTCTAGAGGCTTGAGTTCGCAGACAACCTGAAAACAGGAGTATGGAGAAAGTTGCGGGTAAACAGTCTGGGTCGAAAAGGGATCGTATCCTTGCAGAGCACTACCGCTGGCGATGGCTGTATTAAGAGCTATGGAATCATCGCTTAAGTCTGCACTAGGTGGATTTGAGTCCAGTATGCTGAGATTGAACATGAACAGGACTGACGCATTTCAGCTTGTTTGTATCATTGCAGGTGAAGCAGGTTTCAACAGTTGAGAGGCGTCTGAGGGAAGTTCTGAGATTCCCGAACCTTCTAGAGTCAATACCACAACCAGCTTTGGCTCCTTTTGAACCAACGCTTTCAACTGCATCATTACTTCACTTTCAATTATTTCTGGGGATAGAAGACTTTGTATAAAGCAACAGCTAAACCTCAGTGAAGCTCGTGTGAATTTTTCATGAACTTACAAAAATCGGCAATTCCTCTCTTTTAAGGAGGGAGGAACCGCCGTGTGTGGAAACAGCGTCAGTCCTAAACGTTAGTAAATTCGATGCTGAGTAGGCGTAGGGGCTGTGGACGAACCAACCTCCCGTTGCTGCATATCAGGCGTATTTGAGAAAACGTAGACCGCCCGTAAGATAAATAAGGAGAGAAGGGCAGCGAGCGTTGCGATTAAAGGAAACCCAATATTCGATTTGGGTTTAGACGGTTTAGAAAAATCCCGTTTAAAGTTGCATGCTAAACATTGGTAGACGTTTGCCTTAGGCTGTACAACGGTTCTTTTACTACACACCGGACATTCAATGATATTGTTCTCAGCCATTTTGACCCCTGCAAAAAGATGAAGCCGAACGGTTTCGCTTTATTCGTAGATGGCTCCTGAACGATGGAGGCGCATGCAGTTTCGCTAATTCTGTTTCTGCAAATTCTTCAAAGGTGTCTGCATCGTCTCCACGAATCCCACTCCTCAAGAAAACCTACCGCCAACTCCTAGGACGGGTAGATGAAGTTGCTATACCTACTTTGTGTTATTGGATGGAAAAATCGCAGTACCCGAAAGGGGAATCTTTAACAGAGGCAGCGATCGCGTTCACCGCTTTCCCTGTCAGTAAATGGCACGCCTGAACGAATGTTACTCTTACCTCTCTAACTTCGTTGATCTTGGACGGGGTTGACCAGATCAGTTTAGGATCAGGAAGGCGCTATGGCGAGAGTGCCGAGTCATTCATCGCTAGTCTTTAGTTTTCGGGTATAAATGAATGAGCGCCGAAGTGCCGATTTTCCTTCATCAGGGAAATTATCTGAACTGATGCTCCAGGCAGTTGCTCTAGAACTATAAAAACTGATCTAAAATCGATCTTGACAACAGTCAAGTCCGGGTGTATCGTGCCTACTCTTAAAGCCTCTAGACTGGGAATAGCCAAAATTAGGCAAGCAAGAAATGAAAAGGGGTGGAGTTGGAGCATTGAGGACGACGACACCATCCTCATAGAAGCCAGTAAGGTTTTAGAGCCGGAAAAAAATTGGTTACCAGGAGGACATTATGCCAGTGGTGTTTCAGAAGGAACCTGGAAACGGTTTTTGGCAGGACGGCAACCGATTCGCGCCGATGTTTTTAAAGCGTATTGCCGAGTTTTAGGATTTAACT
>JAIUYC010000264.1 GCA_020216575.1 Coleofasciculus sp. S288
GACTTACGCACAGACACCACATCTGGTAGGGGCATGGCATGCCATGCTCCTACAATTGATGCTTGAGAGACTTTCTTTGCGTAAGTCCTGTTTATGCAAGAAACAGCCTCTAAGAATAGCGGATTTGAAGCAATAGCCGATTTGCTGTAACCGGAGGTATTACTTTATGAATGCATGAGGGGTCTTGAACGAAGCCAAATCCCCGCTTCCCTGTAATAACAATTTCGTTCTCTTGAGAGTAATGCTTAAAGATGGTGCTATCTGGGTGGCGGTTAGAAGATAGCAGAATAGGTAGGGGTTTCTTGCCATGAGAGCCTTTGAGCATAACATGTGGGCCGGAATGTTCATCTACATCAGTAATGTAGAAATAGGCGGTCATGAAATTAAACCCAGCAATATCATAATGAAATGTAGCTGGTGGATAGCGCCGTCTTTTTTCTTCGTCGGATAGGTCGGACGCTACGCTCCAAGATAGGTGCTTAGTGATTCGGGTTGGCCAATAGTGTAGATAGTTATGGACGATTTGTAGAAGAACTGGGTCTTGTGCAATCTTTGCGATCGCATCACAACCCTTAACATTAGAAACTAAGGCACGCAGGACTTGATGCCCACAGGGAAGACAACCATTTTTTACTTGGGTGATGAAGAACTCTTCGGGAAAACCCGGTTCAGTGCAAGGAGTTTGAAGAGCATAGTCGTGGATTTGTTCGATAAGGGGTGCGGGGAGGCGCAGCCCGAAACTCACTCCCTCTTGACGCATTTGCTCGACACCCATATCGACGTTAAATTCTTCAAAGAGCGATCGCTCGCAGATGTTCAGGCGCTGTTTGTAGAACGTAGGATTTGGGCGCTGTCGTAGATTTTGGAAAAAACTGTATGACCGTCTGACGAAGAGAAAACGACCTAATGCGTAAAGGCGATTCGCATATTCTTTATCCGGTGTCTTCTGTGTGGAGGAGTCTGGTTCCAAGGATTGATTGGTGATGAGCATGGGTATCTTCTCACTGGTAATATTGCTTATTGGCAGATACCCTGGTTGTGTGCAATCGCGTTTTGGGTTTGCAGAGAAAGGCGATCGCTTCTATAACCCGAATGAATTTGACTGTTGTTTGAGATTTAGAAAGAATTGGAGATGGCTTGACCCCTGTCTAACCATTGGCACAGCTAGGCTCCTGAGTACAAGAATCGCGCAATTTCCAAAGCAGTTTTTGCGCTTCCCAGGCAGAGTTAAGGATTCGTAAATTAGCCTCAACATCTTTATTAGTGCAGCTTTGTTCAAGAGAGCAGCTAACAAACTCTTTGAGGCTGGATTCCAAATCAGTGGTGTGGCAGTTTTTCATTTGTTCTCCTAGTAGAAATATTCGGTGAAATTTGAGTGGGTTAACGTTTTGTGGAAAGCCACTCATTAACCTCTATAGATATGTCAATTCAAAGCCTGGAATTTTCGCCATATTTCTAATTTATTACAAAACTTAATTTTACTTTGGAAGAAATACCTAGTGATTAGAAATTGCGGAACCCTACGGACAAATTACACCGCCACGCACTGATACAGGAGCCTGTGCAGTTCCAGGCTCTCAGGCTAACGTGATTTGCCAGAAAAAATTTTTGGGACTTGCGCGAAATTTTCCAACTTGGCTCTGATAACTACCCCAATTAACCAAAGCCTCATCTTTGATACTTTTCTCTCAAGATGTCGGGGAACACTTTAAAGTCAGTTGACGTTTTTGTAATGGAACTCATGAAGTCAGGATTAGATATCAATTCAAGAACTAAAACTTTCGCCGATTTATCAAGATTTCACAAAAGTTAATGATACTTGCCAGTGCGATCGCTATGAGGTTAATCTTGGTAGAACTTGTTCACTGCCAATGCTTATGAATGCCTACAATAAAGCAGCAGATAAAGATAGAACTCGCTTTGTTCAGATTTAACTCGTCTTGTTGTGTATTTTTTTAATGAAGCTTCTGAATAGACCTTGATTTTGATTTTCCTGATAGATACTATTTCTAATAGAGAAGCAAATCGAACTGCCGCTTGCTCTCAAAGCAGAGCTAACATCATCTCGAAAAATGATGACGGCAAAAATGATTTACAAAAATTAGGATTTGCAACTACTAGTACAGCTCTTAGGTTCGCTGCAATTGAAGCTAACCCAACCTAAGCTGCTACGACCATTACCAAAGCGCTGAGCTGAAAAACCAGGACTAGCGCGATTCGTCTCAGAAATAAACTCCACACGACTTAGAAAGGAAAAGAATCTCATGAATCTCAAAAATACTTCTGTCTGCTTAGGCTTAATTGCTAGTAGCGTTTTAGCCTTTTCTGCTACGTCAGCACATGCAAATTCAAATCCTTATGAAGACATTGAACTCGATCTTGTTAACTTTAGTTTCGCAAGTGATGAACATCTAGGAACCTGCAACGACAACCAAAGAATCGATTTAACCTCATGTGAGACACAAGGCATAGAACAAGATATTAGTGATGTTAAAATTACTGCCACTGGATTTAAAATTAGTGGTTTTCAAAAAAGAGAGTTAAAATCCCTTTTTTCTACTACGGAAAGTACTGGATTGGGTATAGGTAATGACAAGATTGATTATAGCAACAAAGAGTCCATATATTTGAATCTCCCTAATGTGATTTTTTTTGATCAAAATAATGGATCAATTACGCTTAACTCAACTACTTTGACAAATCTTGTACTAGGAGATTTATTCCTTAATGAGTCAATTTCTATAGAAGGCTTCAATAGTGGGCAAAGAGTGTTTAGCAGCAAATTTAAAGTGACAGAGCAGGATGATAATTCATTTTTTGGTTTATTAAAAGGAGTTAAACCAACCAAATCGAGATTCGATTTATCTGGAGAAGGTGGCTTTTTTGACTTTGTTAATTATTTTAATAGCTCTGCTTTTGATGACTTAAATTTTGACAGTCTCAAATTAACACCTAAGAACGGTGATTTTAGCTTAGTAAGTGCTAACACCACCATTACTGTTTCTGTTCCTACTCCTGTTCCTGAACCTACGCCAGTAGCAGGAATGCTTGGATTGTTGGCAGGGGGGTTAATGTACAAAAGCGTTAATCAACTAGCAAAGCGCCAGAAGCCTGAATTATAGAATTAAACTTCTAAACCCCAGATGGCGCGTTCACATTTGTGCCTGCTGATAGCTGTTACCAACTACAGGGAAATAACTACGTATTACGATGATGTCAATTAGTGGTTTTGTTTGGAAAAAGCTAGGACAGAAAATTCTGGAACAGTGCGATCTGGGGTGGTGGTTAGGGCTAGCCAGTACCTGCGCGATCAGTGGAGTATTCATTATGTCTTCTGTAGATTGCGCCTTTGCTCAAATCATCTCCGATGGCACTCTTGGAAATGAAAGTTCTCAGGTGACAGGGCTCGGTTCTTTGTTTATCATTAGAGGAGGAGCAACTCGAGGTACAAATCTCTTCCACAGTTTTGATCAGTTTTCGATACCCACTGGCGGTCTTGCCTTCTTCAGTAACAACCTAGCTATTCAGAATATCATTAGCCGTGTAACAGGTTCGTCTGTTTCTAACATTAATGGTTCGATTACCGCTAGAGGCACGGCTAACGTATTTTTGATTAATCCCAATGGAATTATTTTGGGACCTAATGCTTCACTCAATATTGGTGGTTCATTTGCAGCAACAACAGCCAATGCCATTCAGTTTGGCGACCAAGGCTTTTTCAGTGCCTCTATTCCTAATATTCCTCCACCACTACTGACGGTGAATCCTTCGGCTTTTCTGTTCAATCAAATTGCAGGGCAGCGTGAAAACTCGATTACAGTCCAAGCCAAATTATCGGTTCCTAATGGTCGGAGTTTATTACTTCTAGGAGGCAATGTATCCCCAAATCCATCCTCGACTGGAAGAATATTGATTGATGGTAGAATGCAGGGCAATAGAGATGCGTTGAGAGCCTTAAATGGGCGAGTCGAGTTGGGAGGCGTAGCCGAACCGGGAACTGTAGGGCTGGATGTTGATGGTAATAGCTTGCGCTTGAGTTTTCCCGATGGTCTAGCACTAGCAGATGTGTCGCTCACTAATCAAGCCAATGTTACTGCCAATGTTTCTGGTAATAGTAGTACAGGCGGAGGTGGTATCCACTTAGAAGGTGGACAGGTTACGCTTGCGGGTGAATCAAGAATTACTGCCCAAACTGGAACGAATCAAAATGGCGGAGACATCAATATCCGCGCCTCGCAATTAATTTTGCAGGATGCTTCACAGATATCAGCTTCCACTATCGGTGAGGGAAAAGGAGGGGCTTTGACCCTGAGAGCTTCAGAGTTCGTGCAACTAAGTGGAACTGATGCCGATGGTAATGCTAG
The DNA here is from genome assembly GCA_020216575.1 of Coleofasciculus sp. S288. Lineage (GTDB taxonomy): Bacteria > Cyanobacteriota > Cyanobacteriia > Cyanobacteriales > Coleofasciculaceae > JAIUYC01. The sequence continues at coordinate 4,365 of JAIUYC010000264.1, forward strand.
GGGCTTGTTTAGCAATAGTTATGGTGTCGGAGATGCCGGAGAATTAACGATTGAAACGGGGCGTTTGATTCTCCGGGATGGAGCACAGGTATTAGCTGCTACTGCGCCTGGTACTGAGGGACAAGGGGGGACGTTGACCGTGAACGCCTCTGAGTCAGTGGAACTGAGTGGAACAACACCCAATGGTTATCCCAGTCGCTTATCTACTCAGACAGATGGTACTGGAGATGCCGGGAACTTAACAATTTTGACCAGACGGTTGATTGTCCAGGATGGAGGACAAGTATCAGCTATAACTCTTGGTGCGGGGCAGGGCGGGACGCTGACCGTAAACGCCTCTGACTTAGTGGAACTGAGTGGAACAACAATAACACCAGAAGGTCTATTTCTCGGTGGCTTGGCTACCGAGACTATAGATGTTTTGACTCAGGATACTGGAGACGCCGGAGCTTTAACGATTTCCACCAGGCAGTTGATTGTCCGAGACGGGGCAAAGGTATCGGCTGCGACTGCAACCAGTGGTTTAGGTGGCCCTTTAACAGTGAATGCCTCTGAGTCTGTAGACGTGAGTGGCGGTGGTAGGTTGACGACTGAAACTCGAACTGCCGCAGATGCTGGAGACTTGACCATTACTACCGGACAGTTAAATGTCTCGGATAGGGGATTAGTCTCGGCATCTACCTCTGGTGAAGGTGACGGGGGGAATTTGACAGTGAATGCCTCTGACTCTGTAACCCTTAGCAGTAATGGGCAGCTTTCAGTTGCGACCAGTGGGGCTGGTGCGGCGGGGAATTTGACAATTACCACGAGACAATTGAGTGGGCAGGACAGCGCTCAAATATCAGCTTCTACTTCTGGAACAGGGACACCTGGAAACATCTTCGTGCGGGAAGCCGACTCAGTTGTACTCAACAATAGCTCGATTTCTACCGCTGTCAACCCTGGTGCAGTTGTGAACACTGCTGGCGCTGAGCAGTTCGGCAACATTGATATTCAAACGCGCTTGCTCTCGTTAATTGATGGCGCTTCTGTGAGTGCCAGTACCTCTGGACAAGGAGATGCTGGTAGCATTTTTGTGCGGGATGCAGAGGCAGTTTCCTTGTCGGATAGCTCGATTTCCACGGCAGTCAATGCTGGTGCAGTTGGTCAGGGAGGCGGTATTGATATCCAAACTGGCTCACTTTCTCTCAATGATGAGGCAGAAGTATCGGCAGCTACCTTTGGTACAGGACGTGCAGGCAGTATCTTAGTAGGAGCGACTGACTCTGTTTCCCTTTCTAATAGCACCGTATCTACTGAGACTAGCGGGGCTAGCCAAGCAGGAAATGTAAGAATTGACACCAGGCAGTTAGCCATTCAAGACAGGGGACAAGTTTCTGCTGCAACTTCTGGTAGTGGTCAGGGGGGAAGCGTGGAAGTCAATGCTTCTGACTTCGTAGCACTCAATAGTCGGGGACGTTTATTGAGTGAGTCGAAAGGGACTGGTTTTGCCGGGGACGTAACCCTTACTACACCTCAGCTAACGCTTCAATCGGACGCCGAGATATCCGCTTCAACCACAGTCAGTCTAGGCGGCAACGTTACATTAGACGGCTTGGAAACCTTGGAGGTAAGCAACAGCCGGATTTCAGCCTCCACCCAAGAGGGGATAGCAGGAAACGTAACTGTCAATGCTACCGAATCCGTACAACTGAGCGGCACTCTAGAAGATGGAACACCCGCAGGTTTGTTAGCTGAAGCCACCGCAGGCGGAAATGCCAGAAACTTAACGATTAATACCAGGCAGTTAAGAGTTGAAGATGGCGCACAAGCCACAGTCAGCAGTACCGGGAGAGGCACAGCAGGCAACC
>JAIUYC010000265.1 GCA_020216575.1 Coleofasciculus sp. S288
CTAAGCAATTTCATAACTTAGACACTATGAGCTATCGCTCACAACAAAGAATGAAAATATACCTCTCCTGACTCCTAACTTATGTTGCTCATAATTTTGTAAGAGATTTAACATTAGTTTCTGTACTTTGTTGAGTCGGAGTCGGACGGTTTTGCAACCAAGCAAATAGGGCGGCTGCACAGAGGAGAACCAGAGTGATGATTCCCACAATTTGAAGCATGATGCTATAACGCATAAATCTCCTGATTTTTAGTTAAATTTGTTTAGTGATTTTTCTGTTCAGCCTGTATTTTCAAAGCCTGGTTCATCTCTTCAAAGCCACGTTTTGTGTCTTTATCAAGTTGGCTAGTAAATAGTGGAACAAGTTTCCCTTTGAAAATTTCCCGATGTACGAATCGCACGCGATTTTCACCTAAGGGTTCGATCATGAAGATGTGTTCGCCATCGAAAAGTCCCGGCAATAGAAAATGTCCCAGCCAACGCAACTCGCGGTTCGGTTCTACTTTGAGAATTATCGGTTGGAACGTCATACCACCTCCATCCGAAGGCTGAATGCGTACTTTGAGTCGTTGCCCTTGCTTCGCTTCTCCGCTTACTTTACGGATAAAGGGGTTCCACTGAGGAAAGCTGGCAAAATCGGTGAGTAGTTTCCAGACTCGCTCATCCGATGCTTGAATTTCGATTTCAGAATGAAGCTCTTTCATTGCCGATCGCCCTTTGCAAACTAATTAAACAAGATTAAAGTGTTCCATGTGGACGTTCGTAGTAGGTACATCCAAGTCATACAACGCTGCCTCTACCTGATCCATCATTTTTGGTGCAGCACAGATGAAGTATTGACGGCTGCCTCGATGGAGGGGGATGTAGCGTTCCAAGAGTTCCTTGTCAACGTAACCCGTTTCCCCCGACCAATCCTCGGGTGGTTGTCTTAAAACGTGAACGATGGTGAGGTCTAAATTTTCATCGAGGGTGTCCAGTTCTTCTCGGAAGGTCACGTCTTCCCAGGTTTTGTTCGCGTAGATCAATAAGAAGGGACGGTCATCCTTGCGTTCGCAAGCAGTAACGAGCATACTCATCATTGGGGTGATGCCAATGCCACCCGCAATCAGAACAAATCCTGCTGCATCCCAATAGCGGTCTGTGGTAAACACCCCATAAGGCCCGTCGAGAAACGCTTTGGTTCCAGGTTTCACATCTTTGATAGTATTTGTAAAATCTCCCAAAGTCTTGATGCTAAACTCCAAGCGCTCTGGATGGTCTCCACTTGATGACATGGAAAAGGGATGTTCTCGCATCCGAAACGGGGAGATATCAAGGGTAATCCAGGCAAATTGACCGGGTTGGAACCGCATTCCCTCATGTCCTCTCGGTCGCAACGCCAATGTCCACACATCACCCCGTTGGGGAATGACGTCTTCGACTAGGTAAGGCTTTTTGGTCATGAACCAAGGTTTGACAAGGCGGACGTAAATGAGCAACCATAGGGCGATTACGGCGATCGCACTCCAGAGCACTATCTTCCAAAAGAGATTCAGGTAGTAGTTCACGCCCAAAGCATGTGCTAGACCAAAGACGACGGCACACACGGCTAAGATACCGTGCAGGATGCGCCAAGGTTCGTAGGGAATACCGAGAGATTTGCGCCAGATAGACGTGACGACAAGTACTATTAGCGCCAAGGTTGCCACCACCGCAAATCTAGCCCGCCAAGGGGCTTCTATGAAATTTAACAGTTGCAGCGTCTCCGGGTCAGTTACGAATAAAATCAACGGGTGGATGATGATCAGGCTAAATGCTACTAGGGAGATGTAGCGGTGAAACTGGAGGATGATGTCAACCCCGTATGAGGCTTCGATGCGATTGATACGTGCTGTTAAGGCAAACTGAAGCGCGATCATCGCTAAACCGATAAAACCGAGTGCCACCGAAAATTCGATCCAGAAATTCCTTGCTTCTGGTGGGGCGTGTAAGAGAAGCACCAGCAGGGGTAAAAGCGCGATCGCAATATATGCCCCAATCCAGAACGCAGCGACGGCTACGGGACTTCTCATCAATAAACGTTGCATGGGAAACCTCCCTTCTAAGTACCCTGATTTAATGATTGTTGCGATAGCGAAGCGCTGCTGCTAAGCGCAGATCGCTGGTTGATTTCATTCCAGTTCACGACATTCCACCAGTTATCCAAATAGTCGGCGCGGCGATTTTGATAATTGAGGTAATAAGCGTGTTCCCACACGTCATTGCCCATAATTGGATAAGACCCGTCCATAATAGGGCTATCCTGATTCGGTGTCGTCGTAATTTCGAGTTGGCCGTTTTGGTTACGAACTAACCACACCCATCCACTGCCAAAACGGCCACCACCCGCCTCGTTGAATTGCTCTCGAAATTGATTGAAACTGCCAAAGGTTTTATTAATTTCTTCAGCAATAGCACCCGTTGGCTCACCTCCTCCTTGAGGACTCATAATTTGCCAGAACATGGTGTGATTGATGTGACCGCCACCATTGTTGCGAACCGTCGTGCGAATGTCCTCTGGAACGCTGTCCAAATCTTGCAGGAGTGTGACAACGTCTCTGTTTTGCAGATTGGGGTACTTTGCCAACGCTTCGTTCAAATTGTTGACATAAGCGGCATGATGCCTGTCGTGATGCAACTTCATTGTTTCAGCATCAATATGCGGTTCTAGTGCCGCATAGTCGTAGGGTAAAGGTGGGAGTTGAGCGGGTGTTGGAGTGGCTTGAGCTACAGGTGTAGTAGCAGGCGTAGCCGCAGTGGGAGATGACTCTACCTGCGGCGCCGCTTGACAAGAGACTAGCAAAACTAAAAGAGTTATTCCTAGCCCAAGGAAATGCATTTGCCGTTGTAAAAACTTTTTCATAAGCCTAACCTCAAACTCAATCCGTTGTAACTTTGGATATAAATGCCCTTGTTTCCTAACTGAATAATATAAAGTTTAAATGCACCACAGCTTAGGAATCCCGTCCCCTTGAAGAAAGCAAGCCGAACAACGGACCGAGAATAGCACCGAAAACAAAACCACCCGCGTGCGCCCAATAGGCAACGCCGCCACCTTCAGCACCGACATCTGAGGGTGCCTGTAAACTGGCAACACCATAGAAAGCTTGTTGTACAAACCACCAACCCAGGAAGAAAATGGCTGGTATTCTAACCGTGTGGAGAAAGTAACCAAGGGGAATCAGAGTGAGGATTCTGGCTTTGGGGAAGCGGATAATGTATGCTCCCAATACTCCTGCGATCGCGCCACTAGCTCCTAGCGCCGGAACATTAGACTGAGTGGAGAAAAACCATTGAGCTAAACCCGCTAAAATGCCGCAAGTCAGATAAAAAATTAAGTACTTAACTCGACCGAGTTGTTCTTCAATGTTGTTACCAAAAACCCACAGAAACAACATATTACCACCAAGGTGTAAAAAGCCGCCGTGCAAAAACTGTGAAGTCACCAGTGTCAGCAACTGCGGTACTATCTGACTCATGTCACCACTGCTCAAGCTTGCCGTCAACTCTCTAGGAACAATCGCGAAAGTGCGGAAAAATCTCTCCAACTCTGGGGGACTCAAACTGATTTCATACAAAAATACTAGGATGTTAATTGCAATTAGCGTGTAGTTAACATAGGGCGTGATTTTTATTGGATTATTGTCGCGTAGGGGAACCACGATTACTTTCCTTTCAAGCTAAAATTTTGTTTTTCAGGAGTATTTTTTTGAACGCACCAAGTTGCCAAAATGAATTCCGCAACGAGGAGGTGCGCCCATTAGTAAAACGGCGTGCGATCGCTCACTAGACCAGGCTGGTAGAAATAAGTGACTAACTTATAAGCGGTTGAACACCTGACGCTCAGACGATTTTTGACTTTTGACTTCCAAGGTAGGTTCAGCTCAAATTTTCTGGAACTTGCTCCGGAACGATCCAGTAGTAAATCGTGTGCTGGCGAGCAGGACCCTGCACCTGTTCTACGCGATTGGGTTTCCATTCTCCCATGTCAAAGCTGTGCGATACGATACGAGTGCCGGGTTTGAGTTCCCGAAGTAGCTTGCCTCGGAGCTTTAAGTTGACATCAGGTAACAGGTAAAGCGTTACCACCGTTGCATCACTCAGGTCAGTCTGGAAAAGGTCTTGTTGTACGAACTCTACGCGGTCAGCAACGCCTGCGGCTTGAGCATTTGTTCGACTTCGCTGAACAAGCTCAGGATTAATATCGATACCGGTGCCACGAGTGCCATATTTTTGTGCGGCTGTAATGACGATTCGCCCGTCACCACTACCAAGGTCGTAGAGAACATCATCACCCTTGACATTAGCGATTTCGAGCATTCGGGCAACAACTTCATTAGGTGTTGGCACGTAAGGCACATCAGCCTCACGTTCTTGCGGTTGTACAGGGGGTGCGGGTTGTTGAGTTTGAAGAGTGGGTTGTTGAGTTTGAGGAGTGGTTTGAACTTGACCGAAGTTTCGTTCCTGGGTACACCCAGCGAATAGCAAACTACTGACACTCACACTTGTAATCAGCAACCCCATCATTCGTTGTAAATGCATAACACGTTTCTCCAATAAAAGCGATCTACGTTTGGTTCAGGATGGTCGATGACCAGATAAGAGCAATAACGGGATGCCAGCGACTACCACTGCTACCCCAACAATTGCCCCGACGCCGGTATAGGTAAGGCTGGAGTAGAGCAAATACCCACAAATCAGGCAAAAGAGGATTGGTGTTAGGGGATAGAAGGGAACTCGAAAGGGTCGGGGTATGTGTGGTTCCCGCCTGCGCAACACGAACAGTGACACAGTGGTTAGCAGGAAAAAGAACCAAAATACGGGAGCGGTGTAGTCTACCATCGTCTCAAAGCCCTGGCGCGTCAGAGTTCCCATTAATACCAATGCTAAGGCGATCGCACCCTGCACCAGTAAGGCATGGGTTGGCGTTTTGGCGTCTTGATGCCACCGTCCGAGAAAGGAAAACATTGAAAAATCCTTGCCTAGCGCGTAGTTCGTGCGAGCACCTGTGAAAATTGTGGCGTTGATTGCGCCTAAGGTGGAAATAGCGACAAGGAAACTGAGAAACCAGGCACCGGGTTCGCCAATCGCACGACGCATGAGATCAGCAGCAACAGCTTCCGATCCTGCCATCTGGGCTAGCCCTAACCCCTGGATAAGTGCTAAATTTACGCCTAAGTAAATGGCCGTGATGATGCCAATACTCCAAAGCAGCGATCGCACCATGTTACGCTCTAGATTGCGCAACTCTGCGGAAATGTAGGCCGCCTCGTTCCAACCGCCATAAGACAGCAGCACCAAAATCATTGCCATACCCAATGTTCCTTGGGACGCAGGTTCAGCAGGTACGTCAGGAAGTGAGGGCGAGGCAACGGCTAAACCAATGATGATAATGAGCAACAGGCCGAGGACTTTCGCCGCTGTCAACCAATTCTGCGTCCACTTCCCCTGCTGAACGCCGATGATATTTAATGCTGTCAGGATGACAACAGCCAGCGCGGCGTAAAGGGAGGCTGAATAATTGCCGAGGCGCAACAACTGTGAGGCATAATCCCCAAATACAAATGCCAAAAGTGCGATCGAGCCAGTTTGAATCACTGCCATCCGCGCCCAAGCAAACAGAAAGGCCAGGGAATTACCAAAGGCACGCTTTAGGTAATAGTAATTGCCCCCGGTATGAGGATACGCTGTCGCCAATTCTGCGTAGCACAAAGCGCCAACCAATGACATCCCGCCGCCCAACAACCAAACCAGCAGCGCGGCTTCTTCACTCCCAACATTGGCAGCAACAAGGGCTGGTGTCTCGAAAATACCTGCACCAATAACAATGCCAACAATTATGGCAATAGCATCTTTAAATACCAGGGTTGGCTTTGGTGCTGTCGCCCGACTTGCCACCGAAGCCGGTTTTGATAAACTGTAGTTTCCACGTTTGCTCACGTTAGATTATCTCGGTGAAGTTTTTGCTAGTGTTAGAAGCTGTTTTTTGCAGAAATGCAGCTCCCCCTAAATCCCCTTTTTAAGGGGACTTGTATTTAATAGGAGTTTCCCTCCTTCTTAAGGGGCTAGGGAGGAGCGAGTTAGGGTAGGGTATTCAGTGCGTAACATTTGTTTGTACACAGTCTCTTAGCGATCGCTTCCACAGTTTTGGATTAGCTTGGCAACTATACCCGTCCAACCTGTTT
>JAIUYC010000266.1 GCA_020216575.1 Coleofasciculus sp. S288
CGGGTTTAGAGAATAAATTGGGCTAAAATCAATAACCTCTCAACACAACCTGCCCTTTCCCAGAGTCTTGTCGCCCCTTCAGGAATAATTTATTTTTTGGAGTTCCCTAAGAACGTTCAACTCGGTAAAAAACCTCCCTCTCGCAGTTCCCTGACGCTATCCTTAACTGCCCACAGAATATAATCAATATCTTCATCGCTGTGAGCAGTGGATAGAAAACTGCCTCCCCCACGCAGCAAAACTTTTCTGTCAAACAGATGATAGTACAACAAGTTAAACACTAGCGAATAGGCAGAATTTTCCGCAGAATTAGAATCTCCTGACGATGCAGTACCAAAAAGCGAACCAAAATTTGCCATGCGGATAGGCACTTGGTCTTCTGCAAAATAATCATTCAGGCTTTTAACAAACTGCGATGTACGTTGATTTAATTGTTCTTGGAGGGATGAACCTTGAGTTTTTAAGTATTTTAGTACAATCCGTGCTGCTGCTATAGCTAGCGGATGTTTGCAAAACGTTCCGGCAAAAAAGGTTGGTTTCGTTTGAGGATAGGATGAATCTCCATAATTCCAATAACCGCCGTCGATCGCATCCATATACTTCGCCTTACCAGCAATAATACCAATCGGCATACCACCACCAACAATCTTGCCATAGGTTGCCAAATCCGCTTCAATCCCAAACCATGCCTGCGCTCCACCAGTATGAATCCGAAAGCCCGTAATCATCTCATCAAAGATTAAGGCTATCCCAGCTTTTTGGGTTAACTGTCTGAGTTGTTGTAGAAACTCTTTCGGCTGTAAATTGGGGCGGCGACTCTGAACGGGTTCAACTAGAATAGCTGCCAAGTCCTGCTCGTGGGATTTTATAATTTCAAGAGTTTGAGAATTGCCATACTCTAATACCAAAACATCTTCAATACTATTAGGCGGTATTCCTAGAGAAGTGGGTAAAGTTTGCAAGTTCCCATTTTCATGACGTATTTCAAACAATGTTCCATCAGAATGACCGTGATAGGAGCCAGAAAACATTACAATCTTAGATCGACCTGTTACTGTTCTGGCTAGACGAATTGCCGTCATCACAGCTTCTGTGCCTGTATTGCTGAAAGTAACTCGCTCCATTCCCGTCATTTCACAAATGGCTTCAGCCACTTCCCCAACCCACTCGGCTTGGCTACCAATTTGAATACCTTTTTCAAGTTGCTCTAATAGAACTTCTTTAATGAAAGACGGATTATAACCAAATAAATTTATCCCATACCCCATGATTAAATCGATATACTCGTTTCCATCGATATCCCAAACTTTAGAACCTAGAGCGCGTTCTACCACAATAGGATAGTGCATCTCTTTGGTGAGTAAATTAAAATCAATGGATAATCGCTTATCCGCTAGAACGGAACGGTAAGTCTGTGCAAGTTGCTTGGAGGTTTTTGTAGCTTGGTTATAGCGTGATATTAAAGCATCCAAATGTTTAATCTGAGCGGCTGTGAGAGCCTTTCTGGCTTCTTGAAGGGTTGGTAGGGGTAGCGTATCAATCTGATGCTCGGATTGCTGTAAGGTAGATAGTTTTGCGTTCATAGGGCTGTCGTCTTTTTCAGTTAATTTTTGGTTTCGACTTTTGTAGGGGCGGGTTTAGCGTAAACGCTTTGTCTGGCAACCGTTTGATGGAATTCAAAACCCGCCTCACAGTTAGATTATTTTTGTCCAGCTAATTAACAGCAAATTTCATGTTGCGGTGGAGCTTCCAAAAAGCCATCCTTAATTAGATGTGAGAAGTAAGTGTGAAGCACCGCTTCATCAACTTTTGGACAGAAAATAGAGAGGTTTTCTAGTTCTTCAAGAGTCTCTTGGCTGTCGAACTGTAAGTCTGCTGTTGGGTTTTGAGAATCTTTTTCCAGAAAAAATGGAATAAGTGGATATAGGGAATGTTCTGGCGAATCCTCACCAAGATGCAATAGTTTATCTTGCCATTCCTTTTCAGTAATCTGTTGCAATGGATAACCGATTGAGCGAATTGTTTCAATGAGGTGATTTGAAGATAACGGGTAAGGATTGACTAAATGAAACGCTTTTCCTAATGATTGGCTCTGCCTTGATAGAGAAACAATAGCCTTGCTGACATAATCGACAGGCATGATGTCTAACATGATTTCCCCGGCAGGTGCACCTCCAAGTTGAATACAGCCAATTATCAGTCTGTACAAAAAGTCATTGACATTAAACATGCCTGTTTGGCTATGGCCGGATATTCGTCCTAACCGATAAATACTAATTGGAAGTGCGCGATCGCGTGCAAGCATGACTAACATTTCAGCAACCCATTTGCTCTGAGCATAGCCATTTGATGGGATTGACCAATCATCGAGGCTATCCTGTTCTCGCACCACCTTGACTCCAGAATCACCATCAGCAGAGAAAACGCTAGTGGTGGAAATGAAATGTACGGGCTTTACCTTAATCTGACTCGCTAATCTTAATACCTCCTGAGTTCCCAACACATTGGTTGCCTTGAGGGTAGAGTAGGGATAAGCATGATGAACCCATGCGCCATTGTGATAAATGACATCGATTTGACTGGCGATCGCACGAAAGTCTTCTTCACAAAGACCCAACCCTGGCTGAGATAAATCTCCGACAACGGGGATAATTCTGTGGTTTAGGGACTCATCCCAGAGTAAATAAGATTTAAGGCAACTTTGGAGTTTGTTTTTAGCTGATTCAAGATTGGAAGCACGAACCAAGCAATAGATATCTGCTTGCGTTTGCTGCAAAAGCTCATCCAGTAAAAAGGCTCCCAGAAAACCTGTTGCCCCCGTCAAAAGAATAGCGTTAACTGAGCTAGATAGAGGACTGGTAGCATCAGGGCAAATTGCAGGGTCTAAAACGGCTTCTGCCCTCAGATCTACAAACGTTTGTGTACCCATTGGGGTACGGGAATGGGTCTGCTGTAGTGACTCAATTGTTTCCGCTAAACCTGCTAAAGTTGGTATCTCAAACAACGTGCGTAAGGACAAATTGATCTGGAACGTGCTTCTTACCTGAGTAACCAACTGAGTTAGCAACAGGGAATGTCCTCCTAAGTCAAAAAAATTATCGTGTATCCCAATTGGCTTAACGTTCAGTATTTGTGTCCAAATTTTGGCTAGCTGTTTCTCGATAGGTGTACGCGGTGCCACATAGACGGCTTCAGATTGAGTCAACTCCGGTGCTTTTAAAGCGCGGCGATCTATCTTTCCATTGGGTGTCAATGGCAAAGTATCTAACAGCACGAACGCTGACGGTATCATGTAACCGGGTAGCTTTTCTGAGCACAATCGACGCAACTCGGAAATTTCAGGCTTTTGCTCTGGGGAAGAAACCACATACGCTACAAGGCGCTTGACACTGGCATCATCCTCTCGTGGCGCTGTAACAACTACCTCTTGTACAGCAGGATGTTGCCTCAGCACTGACTCGATCTCTGCGAGTTCAATCCGGAAGCCACGCAGCTTTACCTGGTGGTCGATGCGACTGAGAAACTCCAGATTACCATCGGGTAAGTACTTCACCAAGTCTCCTGTCTTATACAGGCGCTTGTCTGGCTCAAAGGGGTGCGGGATAAATTTCTCCGCCGTTAGATCCGGTCGATTGAAATAGCCCACAGCTAAACCTTCCCCCCCAATATACAGTTCGCCAGGAACCCCCACTGGAACGGGTTGCAGGTAGTGGTCTAGTACGTAAACTTGTGTATTGGCAATGGGGTGACCGATGGGAACTGAACCCTCGCGTTCGTCAATTGGGTGGAGGGTAGACCAGATGGTGGTTTCCGTGGGGCCGTACAGATTCCAGAGGGAAGCGCAACGTACTCGCAACTCATTCGCCAGTTCCCTAGGTAACGCTTCCCCACCACAGAGAATTTTCAGATGTGGGTTGCCCTGCCATCCCGCCGTTAAAAGAAGTCGCCAGGTTGCCGGAGTTGCTTGCATCACCGTAGCGCCGGAACGGTTGAGGTGTTCTAGCAACTGCGTACCGTCAGCCGCGACTTCACGGCTAACCAACACCACACGAGCGCCTACCATAATAGGTAAGAACAGTTCTAATGCTGCAATGTCAAACGATAATGTCGTGACGGATAGGAGAATATCCCGGTCTGTGAGTCCTGGAGACAGGCGCATGGAACTTAAGAAGTTGACCAAGGCACGGTGAGGAATGAGAACTCCCTTGGGCTGACCTGTAGAACCGGAGGTGTAGAGGATATAGGCAAGGTGGTCAGCCGTTACCTGAGTAACTGGATTGTGCTGATGGTGTTGAGCAATACGTTCCCAGTCTGCATCTAGGCAAATGACTTGAGCCTGATGGTTTGGTAAGGTTGCCAGCCATTGATGCTGTGTCAGTAAAACTGACACTTGAGCATCCGACACCATAAACGCCAGACGTTCTTTCGGATAGGTTGGGTCTAGGGGTAAATAGGCTGCACCGGCTTTGAGAATGCCCAAGAGTCCCACTAAGGTAGAGAGCGATCACTCTATGCACAAACCCACCAGTTTCCCTGTCCCGACACCCATACTCCTCAAGTAGTGAGCGAGTTGATTCGCTCGTTGGTTCAATTCTCGATACGTCAGTTGCTCATCTTCAAAAACCACAGCTACGGCATCCGATGTCTGCTCAACTTGAGCTTCAAATAACTGATGAACACACTGATTTTTGGGGTAATCCGTTTGAGTGTTATTCCACTCCACTAAGAGTTGCTGCCGTTCTGCTGGTGTTAAAAGCGGCAATTCTGAAAGACGTTGATGAGGATTCGTAACAATACCGTCCAGCACGCTCTGAAAATGCCCGATCATGCGAGTAATCGTGGCAGGATCAAATAAATCGGTGCTGTACTCAAGTGTTCCCCGGAGTCCGTCTGGTGTTTCCAACAGGTGCAGGGTTAAATCAAACTGTGATGTTTTACGGCCTACCTCCAGCGGGTTCAGCGTCAATCCCGGAAGCTCCAGCGCTTGGCTGGGAACATTCTGGAGCGTCAGCGCCACCTGAAACAAGGGTGTATGGCTCAAGTTTCGCCCCGGTTGCAGTTCCTCCACCAACTTTTCAAACGGTAAATCTTGGTGACCGTAGGCTTGTAGGGTGGTCTCGCGCACTCTCCCTAGCAGTTCCCGAAAACTGGGATTGCCTGAAAGGTCGTTCCGTAACACCAACGTATTGAGAAAAAGCCCAATCAGTGATTCAAGCTCAGGTCGGTTGCGATTTGCGATCGCTAAACCCACAAGGATGTCCTCTTGTCCCGTGTAGCGGTAAAGCAACGTCTTGAACGCCGCCAGCAGGGTCATAAATAGTGTCGCTCCTTCCTGCTGACTGAATTTAGCGATCGCCTCAGTCAACGATTTAGGGATTGTGAACGATCGCGCAGCGCCTCGGAACGTCTGGATTGCTGGACGAGGGCGATCGCTCGGTAACTCTAGCACCGCTGGAGCGCCCTCTAGCTGCTGTTTCCAATAACTGAGCTGCTTCTCCAGGACTTCCCCCTGCAACCACTGCTGTTGCCAAACTGCAAAATCGGCATACTGGATGGGAAGTTCCGGAAGTGATGCAGGTTTGCCCGTGGAGAATGCTTCGTATAGCGCGGCTAATTCCCGGACGAGTACCCCTAGCGACCAACCATCCGAGATAATATGATGCATGGTGAACAGCACGATATGCTCAGAGTCACTCAGCCGTAGTAGAGTGACTCTGAGCAACGATTCCTCGCTTAGGTCAAAGGGGTGCTGAGCGTCCTGAGTCGCTAACCACAAGCTTTCAGTTTCCCGTTCTGTTTCCGGCAACTCCCGCAAATCTTCGACTCGCAGCATTAAGGTTGCCGTTGGATTGATAACCTGAACGGGTTGTCCATTCACAACCTTAAACGTCGTGCGGAAAACTTCGTGCCGCCTAATAATTTCCTTAAGGGTTTGTTCCAGTGCCGTGACGTTCAGTAAACCCGTCAGTCGAACGGCATAGGGAAGGTTATAAAGAGAAGGATGAGTTTCAAATTGCTCTAAAAACCACAGCCGCTGCTGAGCAAAGGATAAGGGAAATATGTTAGATTCTCGACTTTGGAGTTTAATCGGAGTCAATGAACCCTGGCTATCTTTATCAGCTTGCTCGGCTAATTTTTCGGTAATAATGACAGCAAACTCGTCTAGTGTTGAGCGTTCAAAAAAGTGGCGTAGGGGTAAATC
>JAIUYC010000267.1 GCA_020216575.1 Coleofasciculus sp. S288
GCCTTTAGTAAATAAGCCGCACAGATTAGCGCATTATGACCTGCCCCAATCATGACAACATCGTAAGTTTGCATTAATTAGGATGGAACATTAGGTTTGATGCTTCTTCACATTGAAGAGCAGTTATGACCGGAAAGCTTCTTCCTTAGAGCCTGTTTTACCCTGCCTTAAGGGATAGTTCTATATTAAGTTCGTTTGTTACTACTGATACAAAAGTTTGCTGTCACTAAACTTCAAAACTGAGTCTTGAATTGGCGCTAACTAGACTTTTGCAACAGAGTTGGAGAAACGTTAAAGGGATACGTCTCACCATGGCTCAGATACGTTACACGTTCCTCCAGCCCGGCTTCTTTCACGGCTTGCATAAAGTCCTCAAGCGGTGACTTGAAGACCGTGTAATCGTTGAAGTGGATTGGGATGCTCAAGTGCGGAGAAATAATTTGAATGGCTTGCACGCCTTGCTTTGCATCCATCGTGAGCAGAATTCCAAACACCTTTGTTCCGCCCAGATGTAGCAAAGCTAGGTCGATATCGGGATATCGCTTGGGAATTTCCTTTAAGTCTTCATAGACTAACGTATCGCCAGTGATGTAGAGGCGAAATACGGTCTTTTCCGGTGTTGGCTGAAACTCCAGCATACTTCCCATTACTGGGGGCAACACGGCTGATAAAATCCCCGGACCATGTCTTCCTGGCATCGCCGTAATGCGAGCCCTGGTATCCCCTTTCGTAACGGTCAAGGTTTCCCATGTTTTAACGGCTTGTGGTGCAGTAAACCCTTGTTTCTGGAGGTCATCAGCGGCGTGCTGAGTGGTGATAATGGGTAAGTTTTTATCCAGTTTCGCGGCTGCTATGCGATCAAAATGATCTTCGTGCATGTGAGACAGCACAATCAGATCCAAAGGGGGCAATTGCTCAATTGCGATCGCTGGATCGGTTCTGCGAGCTGAGCGTATCCCGTAACCTAGATGTACGTGGTCGCCCTGATGCAGAAAGTTAGGGTCAGTCAGAATCGTAAATCCAGCGTAACGCAGTAAAACAGTTGCAGTACCGATGAACAAGAGCGAACCGCTTGTAAAGTCAGGTTTTTCACCAGTTCCATTGCTTGGTAAGACCAGTTCTCTGGCTTCATTCATACCACACCTCGTCTGAGCTGTTTAGGATGCTTGGTATTCCTTCAGGATTTACGCACAGATGCTACATCCGGTAAGGACACGATACCAAAGTCCCTAGAACTAGCGATTTAGAGACTTTCTTTGCGTAAGTCCTGCCTTAATTCAGGTGAGTTAACACACCTCAGCTTAGACTCACCCTTAGAAGGAATACCCTATCTCCAGAGTTAGATTTAAAGCTAGACGCTAAACTCGTTGCACAAGTTGTTGGAGTTGACTCCCTATCCAGTTAAAACCCATCGATATGCACTGGGGACAGATATCCCCGTAGCTATCACCTTGCTCATTGCAGACAATTACTCTTGCTTCTCTCATCTCAAACCGCTCCTTGCAGGTTAAGCAGGTTTGGTGTTTTTTTAAAAAGCCGTTGCATTCAATTTGGAATTGCATAAATCCTTCTTTCCCAGCAAAATCTGGTGCTACTTTTTTGAAGAAAACAATCTCTGTACCTTCAATCAGAGCGGTTGCGGTAATCGTACAGCAGGCGACCCGCAAACGGTATATTGAGCCGCCAGGTTTGTATTCAGAGAAGCTATGCGCTACACCGTAACTTTACTGTGGTGTTAATTCCTCTATCTAAGGAAATAATCTACGTTCAATCAGGTTTTGTATAACAATCCAAAAAAGCTAATGACTTAGATGTTGTCGAGTAGCTCTATACTATCTGCGATTAGCGAACGACTCTGAATAAATTAATAGGGAATTACTAATCCAATTCATGTCATGTCGAGTTACTTTATTCAGTTTTTTGTAAAGCTTTGATATATCTAGGAATACAAAAAATTAGAGTAATTATTCAACCAAAAGAGGGAGTTGCAAATGGAGTAGAAAGATTATTATCCCAGATAAATCGCAATGAGGATGTTATAATGTTATCTTTAGAAATTGCTTTTGTTCTCATCCTACTGTTAATGGTATTCCCCTTCACAATGGTTCAAATGCGAGCCGCCATTGACCAAGAGGATATCGAGGTTTTTTATATCTGGATGTGTGTTGCATCTGCCATTGCTGGCTTACCATTTATGGTCACCTTTTTGCCCTAGCTTGTTTAGAGTTGAAGCAAATATTAGACGAAAGACTTGCCAATAGTGACCCATTAACTCACTACCTGCATCTCAATCCTCCTAACCAGCGCCTCTTCTTCAGTTGAACACGTTTGCTTTTTCAATAGTGGTGCTATCTGATAGGCTTCTTCGGGAGACATTCCAGCACGGATAAGGTTCCTCTCATAAATTTTTTCTTGAACTGGGTTTCTACCTCGATGTATGAGCTGTAAATACTCGTTATATATGTATGCCTAAATCTAAAATTTCAGGCACTATTATTACTCCTTCGTTCTTGCTGTCTTCTGGATTTTGCTGGAGACTTAGACTGAATAAGCATTTCTGACTGATACGACGAATCAAGCCTTGACAACCGCCACAAACCTGTGATGGCTGGCTAAAATCAAGAAATGATGACAAACCGCTATAACAATCAACAAATTGAATCATTCGCCCAAGCGGTTCTGAAGGATGGCCATTGCGTGTTGCCCAATCACTTCTCCCCGGCAACACTGAATGCTTGGCGTGAGGCTTTTGCACCTTTGCTAGAGGAGCACATCGAGCGCGAAGGCAAGCTGCGTAATCGAGGACTAAACCGCTATTATGTCACTTTGCCTTTCACCGCTCCCTTTGCCGACCCCAGTATATACGAAGATGAAGATATTCTGGCGATCGCTAAACTATTGGTAGGCGAAGACCTGGTAATGTGCCAGCTAGCGACGGACACACCCTTGCTAGGGTCTGACTATCAAGAGGTGCATCGAGATGCGCCACCACTGTTCCCTGAAACGGGTATGGAGACGCCGCCATTCCAGCTTGCCGTTAACTTTCCACTTGTGGATGTAACGCTTGAAAACGGACCCTTTGAGACTACACCCGGTACGCACATGATGTCGAAGGAGGAAGGACTGCGCCGCATGGAGTTGGGTGAAATCAAGTTAGAACCCATCACAATGCAACTGGGTGACGTGATGATTCGCGATGTACGAGGTTTACACCGAGGTACCCCTAATTACACACAAACGCCACGTCCCATGGTTGTAATTGGCTATAGTCGTCGTTGGCTGTTTCGTCCTGAGGTGTCAATTCATATACCCCGTGCTGCCCTTGATACACTATCCGAACGCGCCCGCTACTTGTTACGCTTCAATCCGATTGTCGAATCTCTTGAGGACAAACCCGAGGTTGAGGTTTATCAGTCATTCGCTTACTAGGGATAGTTAAATGTGGTCAAATCTCAAAGCTTCTATAGCTAGTGTATTTGAGTTGTGAACAATAACCAACCACAGAGGCCAGGTTTGATTTAACCCCGGTTGAAACCGGGGTTATTTGTTGGAATCTGCTCAGGGACACACCTGCTTGTATCCCAGAATACAGAACAATTTAATATTATTTAAGTCTTCAGATATAAAGAGTTTTATTCTTGAGAGAGAAGTTAGTTGAAATACTAACAGCTATTCTTTTAGAAAGTGATAACTAATTTTAAGAAGGGCAAACAGAATTGGAAGTTTTTACACGCTAAGTAAGAAAAACGATTTTTGGGGCTTTGACTGTACACGATAAGTTTACATAGGTTGCTTTAAAATAGCCCAAGAATCATTTTTTTTATTCTAAAAATAGTCTTCATATATTTAATATATAGCGTTCCTCTAGTAGATGAAGCATATCATAAGAAGTTGAAAACCTTTACATATAAGGTTCTGAGGAACTTCATTTGTGTAAGAACCGCTATAAATTAAATGAGGATGAGGACTTTGATCCGGTTAATTTCTACTTTACGGATCGCCGAGCCATTCTTAAAACATTCAACTTTGGCACATCAAAGATACTAGGTAGGTTATGTCCCAAAATAAAGGTCAAATCAAGAACGGTAAGGTCAGCAATAACGCTTCACGACAGATGCGTGAAGGAAAGCGAGAGGCGGGACACGAATCGAGTATTTTGAAGGATGGCCTCTTGCCTGACGGTATATCCTCTAGGCGCACATCTCATGTAGAAACGCTAGAATCCTCATCTCTACACCTATCTAACAAAGACTTTCTAGGTTCCGATGCGTCTACAGATGCACCGGATCTAGTTTGCGTATCCCATTTGCGTTGGAATTTTGTATTCCAAAGACCCCAACATCTTTTGACCCGCTTTGCACAAGGACGGCGGGTATTTTTTATTGAAGAGCCAGTTTTTATCCTCGACTCCCCGGTATCTCCCCGAACTTCCAAGGGGATAGAGGGAGTTGGCTGGTTAGATGTCACTAGACACGAGAGCGGGGTCTGGGTTGTGGTTCCTCATCTACAAGAAGGCCTGAGTGAGGAGAAGGCGATCGCAGCTCAGCAAGTACTACTCGATAATTTGTTTGCAGAACAGAAAATCCGCAAGTATATCTGCTGGTACTACACGCCGATGGCTCTGGCTTTTACGCGCCACTTAGAACCAATGGCAGTTGTGTATGATTGCATGGATGAGCTGTCTGCTTTTAAGGGAGCATCCCCTGTTCTCAGAGAACGCGAGGCTGAACTATTTGGTCGTGCGGACTTAGTATTCACAGGGGGACAAAGCCTTTACGAAGCCAAGCGCGACCAGCACGAGAATGTCTATGCATTTCCCAGTAGTGTAGATGTGGCACACTTCGCACAGGCGAGAACCATTAAACAAGACCCAGCAGACCAAGCGAACATTCCCCATCCGCGCATTGGATTCTTTGGAGTCATAGATGAACGGATGGATCTCGAACTGTTGGATGGAATTGCCGAAGCCCGCCCTGACTGGCATTTGGTAATGATTGGGCCAGTCGTCAAAATCGACCCAGCAACCCTGCCCCGTCGCGAGAACATCCATTATCTCGGTGGTAAAGACTATAAAGAACTGCCTTCCTATCTAGCTGGGTGGGACTTGGCGATGCTGCCGTTTGCACGCAACGAGTCAACGCGCTTCATTAGCCCCACCAAAACGCCAGAGTACCTCGCCGCAGGTAAGCCTGTTGTGTCCACCTCGATCCGAGATGTCGTTCGTCCCTATGGGCAGGAAGGTTTGGTGAGGATTGCAGATACGGTTGCAGACTTTGTCGCTGCTGCTGAAGCTGCAATGAAAGAGGACTGCGAAAAGTCAGGGTGGCTAGGTCGGGTGGACGGTTTCCTAGCGCAGATTTCCTGGGATCGCACTTGGAATTCCATGACGCAACTGATCGAGTCGGCGTTAGCAACCCGACTTGAAAAGAGTATCACCAGCCCGCAGCCTTCCACAAACGGAAAACTCCGTGAAGTAATAGACCTCAACCAACCTCCTGGCATCGTTACGAGAGACTTCGTTTTCGACTATCTAGTTGTTGGGGCGGGGTTCTCTGGGAGTGTGATTGCCGAACGCATTGCCAGTCAGTTGGGCAAGAAAGTTCTGGTTGTGGATAGGCGTAACCACATTGGCGGCAACGCTTACGATCATTACGACAATTCAGGCGTTCTCGTCCACAAATACGGTCCCCACATCTTCCATACCAACTCACGAGATGTCTTTGAGTACCTCTCACGCTTTACTGAGTGGCGTTCCTACGAACACCGCGTCCTTGCTAGTGTAGACGGACAACTCCTTCCTATTCCCATTAACCTCGATACCATCAACAAGCTCTACGGACTGAACCTCACCTCTTTTCAGGTTCCAGATTTCTTTGCATCAATCGCTGAACCCAAGGAGTACATCCGCACGTCAGAAGATGTCGTTGTGAGTAAGGTCGGGCGGGAACTCTACGAGAAATTCTTCCGTAACTACACGCGCAAGCAATGGGGACTCGACCCATCTGAACTCGACAAATCAGTCATCTCCCGCATCCCAACCCGCACCAACCGCGACGATCGCTATTTTACCGATACCTACCAGGCGATGCCGCTGCATGGCTTCACGCGGATGTTCGAGAATATGTTGAACCACCCGAATATCAAGGTGATGCTCAACACGGATTATCGTGAAATTCAGAAGGCAATCCCCTGCC
>JAIUYC010000268.1 GCA_020216575.1 Coleofasciculus sp. S288
CTGAATAGAGAACCGCCGAATACACCAGCAACTCCCAACATGTGGAACGGGTGCATCAGGATGTTGTGCTCAGCCTGGAACACGAACATGAAGTTGAACGTTCCAGAGATGCCCAGAGGCATACCATCGCTGAAGGAGCCTTGTCCGATGGGGTAAATCAAGAACACGGCACTGGCTGCTGCCACAGGAGCGCTGTATGCTACAGCAATCCAAGGACGCATGCCTAAGCGGTAAGACAGTTCCCACTCACGACCTAAGTAGCAGAAGACGCCAATCAGGAAGTGGAAAACGACTAGCTGGTAAGGACCACCGTTGTAGAGCCACTCATCGAGAGAAGCGGCTTCCCAGATGGGGTAGAAGTGCAAGCCGATGGCATTGCTAGAAGGAACAACAGCACCAGAAATGATGTTGTTGCCGTAGAGCAAGCTACCAGCAACGGGTTCGCGGATACCATCGATGTCCACGGGAGGAGCAGCGATGAAGGCGATGATGAAGCAAACGGTAGCTGTCAGCAGGGTGGGGATCATCAGGACGCCAAACCAGCCGATGTACAGGCGGTTGTTGGTGGAGGTAATCCACTGGCAGAACTGTTCCCACACGCTAGCGCTACGCTCGCGTTGTAATGTGGTTGTCATGGTTCAGATAATTGCTATGAATTGGGTTTGGATGAATCAAGGTAAGCAATCTTTTACCTTGCTCTCATAGTATTTACATTCCTTTACAAAATCAAGGGGTTTTACTTCATTGATCTTAATCAATGCGATTAGCTTTACTTATATTTCCTGAGTTGAATGGCTTCCTCCTGATTACAGCGAAGGGAATTTCCCACCGCTTCTTGCTGAGCGTCAGCCTATTTGTGCCTAGCGGTACAAGCTTTTTGACCCCTTATTATGCGAAGTAGTTAATTGCCAGCGTAGACGTTGAAGAGTATCAGTCTGCTTCCTTGTCCATCCCCAGGTAGAACCAGCCGCTACCTTCCTGACGGGAGGGCGCTGGCAATAAAGTAACGTTATTTTTCAATCAGGGAATATGCCGCAATACTTCGGACAACTGCACACAACTGATCAATCTTGGTCAACTATTGGAGCCGTAGAAGCAATACAACAGGATGAGCGCCACGTTCATTTCAAGTGTGGCAACCCCTGTGTGAGTATTAGCGTGCTAGCACCGAATTTAATTCGAGTACGAATGACGCCCACTGGCGAATTCCAGCCGCATCGCTCGTGGGCAGTAGCGCTGGCAGATGAACAATGGCAGACTGTACCGTTCAATGTGCGAGAAAACACTGATGCCGTAGAAATTGAAACTGAACAGTTGCGCGTTGTCGTCTCCCGTAACCCTTGCCGTATCCAGTGCTTCGACTCAGGCGGACAGCCCTTCGCTCAAGACACAGATTGGGCAATGGGCTGGCGTGCGGGTGCTATTGCCGGATGGAAACACATTGAAGCAGACGAACACTTCTATGGCTTTGGTGAACGCACGGGTTTGCTGGACAAACTTTCTAAAGTCCAAACGAACTGGACGGTTGATTCACTCGATTACGACGTGCTGACCGACAATATGTACCAAGCCATTCCCTTTTTCATGGCATTGCGTCCAGGGGTGGGGTACGGGCTGTTCTTCAACACTACTTTTTGGAGTCAGTTCGATATTGGTGCTGAACAATACGGTGTCTGGCGGATGGAAACACGAGGCAGCGAACTGGACTACTACATTATTTATGGTTCCGAACCTGCCAAAATTCTTAACACTTACACTCAGCTAACAGGTCGAATGCCCTTGCCACCTCAATGGTCGCTGGGATACCAGCAGTGTCGCTGGAGCTACGAGTCTGATGTCGTGGTGCGCGAACTCGCTCATGAATTTCGCCAGCGCCGCATTCCCTGTGATGTCATCCATCTCGACATCGACTATATGGATGGCTACCGAGTTTTCACTTGGAACCCTAAACGCTTCGGTGATTATAAAGAGCTGATACCTGACCTGAAGCAGGACGGCTTCAAAACAGTGACAATTATTGACCCAGGTGTCAAGTATGAGCCAGAAGCCGATTACCACGTCTTTGACGAGGGGCTGAAAAACGAGTACTTTATACGCAAAACGAACGGTCAGCTATTTCACGGCTATGTCTGGCCTGAAAAATCCGTCTTTTCGGATTTCCTGCGTCCTGAGGTACGAGATTGGTGGGGCAGCTTGCAGAAAAGCCTGACCAGCGTCGGGGTTGCTGGTATCTGGAACGATATGAATGAACCTGCGATCGATGATCGCCCCTTTGGCGATGAGGGCAACAAAATTTGGTTTCCCCTCGATGCACCCCAAGGATCCACTGAAGAGAGAACTACTCATGCTGAAGTTCACAACCTCTATGGGTTAATGATGGCACGGGCATCTTATCAAGGACTCGAACAATTACGCCCGATGGAGCGTTCCTTTGTGCTAACGCGCTCCGGCTACGCAGGCATTCAACGTTGGTCAGCAGTTTGGACGGGGGACAATCAATCGTTGTGGGAACACTTGGAAATGTCGCTGCCGATGCTCTGCAACTTGGGTTTATCAGGTGTCGCCTTTGTGGGTGCTGATATTGGTGGGTTTGCGGGTAACGCCACGGCGGAATTATTTGCGCGTTGGATGCAGGTGGGTATACTTTACCCCTTAATGCGGGGACACTCGGCACTAAGTACAGCGCGGCATGAGCCTTGGGTATTTGGCGACAAGGTTGAGCAAATTTGCCGCGAGTATATCGAACTCCGTTACCGCTTGCTGCCCTACCTGTACACGCTTTTCTGGGAAGCCGCCTCCACTGGTGCTCCGATTCTGCGACCCTTGATCTATCATTTTCCCAATGACTTACAAACTTATGCCCTCTGTGACCAAGTGATGCTGGGTTCCTCGCTCCTAGCAGCACCGATTTACCGTCCGGGGGTTGAACACCGTGCCGTTTACTTGCCCGAAGGGCGCTGGTACGACTGGTGGAGTGGTGAAGCGTTTGAGGGTCAGACTTACATCCTGGCACACGCACCCCTAGAGCGGATGCCCTTATATGTGCGTGCTGGTTCGATTATTCCGATCGCTCCAGTAAGGCAATATGTAGAGGAACGTCCCTTAGACCTGCTGACGCTTCGGATTTGGAGGGGGACGGGCGAGTTTACGTTTTATGAAGATGACGGTCACACTTTTGAGTACAGAACAGGGGCTTTTTGCACAACAACTTACCGTGTTCGTTCCCAAGGGCAAGAAACCGTTGTTGAAATTGGAGCGCGTGAGGGCGACTATTCACCCGCACCACGGGATACAGTAGTAGAACTGGTTGGTGTTGGCGAACAGCGCTTTACCGATGATGGCACGGCACGTCGGCTAACATTTTCAACGAACGAATGAAGGCGCGATCGCTAAGTGATATCGCAACTGATTAATTAGCCTCACCATAGCGTTTCTCGAATAACTAGGGCTTGCTGCACAAGCCAGAAGCCCTAGTTATTGCTCTTCTGCGAGGATACAGTCAACAAAAACGGTAATATCAATTCTCTAAAATGCTGCTACACATTAATCTCCGCCTCAGGAGCGTCCGGAGTGTCAATCATCTGTAGCAAACATTTAGGTAATCGAGATAATATGCTCCCTCAGATCTCAGGACTACTGAAGGGGGCTACACTAGCCATATATAGCCCGAATAGCTAGGAGGCACAAACGCTTGAGTCTGGGTAAATGGATTGGCTTGTTTGCCTTTATTGTTTCCTTATACATCCTATGGCAAATCAGGCAAGTACTTTTGCTAATCTTTGCTGCTGTTGTGCTTGCTAATGCCTTAAATGTTTTGGTGGAACGATTTCAGCGCTCAGGCATGAAGCGTGGTTTTGCCGTCCTGCTATCGGTTCTTCTACTAATTGCCATCTTAGTTGGTTTTTTCTGGGTAATTGTTCCGCCCTTTGCTGCTCAGCTTCAACAGCTCAGTCAGTTAGTTCCTAGGGGGATACAACGGTTCAGTATTTGGATTGAGACCCTACAAACTCGTCTTTCTCCTCAGTTAATTGAGTATATCCCGGATATTGACCAGCTAATTCAGCAACTACAACCGCTAGCTAATCGGTTATTAGGTGGCGGATTCACTTTCTTCTCTAACTCGGTAGGCTTCCTTGCTCAATTTTTGCTGGTGATCGTTTTGACGTTAATGTTACTAGCTGACCCTGTACCGTATCGTCAAAGCTTTATACGACTTTTTCCTTCATTTTATCGGCGTCGGATTGACGAAATTTTGGAAGAATGTAATGTAGCTTTGCGGGGGTGGCTGGTTGGCATTCTCTTTAACATGTTCGTCATTGCCTCATTCAGTTTTGTAGGGTTACTAGTCTTGAGAGTGCCGGTCGCGTTGGCACAGGCAGCTTTGGCAGGAATTTTAACGTTTATTCCTAATATTGGGCCTGCCTTAAGTGTAGTGCCACCAATGGCGATCGCCTTGCTTGATTCTCCCCTGAAATCCCTCGCTGTATTGATTCTCTATGTTGTAATTCAGCAGGTTGAATCTAACTTGCTCACGCCCTATGTCATGGCGCAACAAGTATCGCTGCTACCTGCTATTACATTACTAGCTCAAGTCTTTTTTGCAACGTTCTTCGGCTTTTTAGGGTTACTTTTAGCTCTACCGCTCACCGTGGTTGGTCAGGTGTGGTTGAAGGAAGTCATCATTAAAGATATTCTCGATGAATGGCATCATTCTCATGAAAGACAGACGAAATTTGTGATTGTTTCTAGCGCTCATGAAGTAGCTGATAGTTCTGAATCTCCTAAAGTAACTGAATCTTCAGAAGAAGCGGAGAACTTAGCTGAACAGAAGACGGAGGCTCAGGAGCGAGTAAGTACTGACGAGTTTCATGAAAAAACATAAACTGGGGCTGCACTTGTGAGAGGGTGCAACTCCTTCTCAAACTATAGAGGATTTGAAGATGCTAGTCTGACCTCGTGGGTAATAGTCGCGATCGCTATACTGTTTCAGTTGTTCCAAACGAGTACCAATTAACCCTTAATGCAGGCACAACTCGTCAAGCGATTACCCTTGATTAAAAAAAAGTGACTGAATACCCAGAAGTGCGCTAACATAAGCCCTGCTGTCTATCAGTTTGCATCTACTAGCAGGTAAAATCCATGAATTATCGCCAGAACGGTTTAACAACCGATTATGAGCAAGTGCATCCCTGGTGCATCGTCCGCTCGTTCCCTGACATGCAATCAGAGCTGATCATCCGTTTTCATCACCGCAGCGATGCTGAAGCCCATCTGCAAATCTTAAAGTCAAATAATCCAACTGCCTCCTACGAAATCGTTTTTGATATTTTGCCATCCCATTCAGATTGAATGGCTAAGCAGTTTCGGTATTTCTGCAAGAGGTTGACTGAACTGATGAGCCTATCTCATCTTGCATAAGTGATTACCTTTCCAAAGCCCGCTCCCCAATCATTGTTTGGTAGGTAGAGCGGGTTTTGGTTATTTCATTGACTAGGCTTGATACTATTAGGGTTTTCCATTGGGAATTTTGAATGGCTTATGCGAACTCTACCTGAAATCAATGACAAAATTAGTCGTCAGTGTGCAGTGGTATGGACAGTCGAGGAACTGAAAGCACGGGTAGAAGAAGTTGGTGTCACTCAAACGGCAAAGGAAGTGGACGTAATTACCACCGGCACATTTGAGCCGATGGAGTCTTCAGGGGCAATTATTAATCTTGGACACACAGATCCTCCCATAAAAATTCGCAAGTGCTGGCTAGATGGTGTTCCTGCTTATGCAGGTTTTGGAGCTGTGGATTTGTATCTAGGAGCAACTCAGCCTATCGACTATACGGGTATTGGTGATACCCCAGATGGGGAAGAGTCTAGAGAACATGGTGGCGGTCATGTCATTGAAGACTTAATTGCAGGTAAATCAGTCCAGCTCAGAGCGATCGGACAAGTAACAGACTGTTACCCAAGAGCCTCTTTTAATACAACCATCACTCGCGAAACAATTAACCAGTTTTATTTATATAATCCTCGAAATCTATATCAAAATTTCATTGTTGGGGTAAACGGAGGCGATCGCCTCCTGTTCACTTACCTGGGTCCACTGCAACCGCGACTCTCAAATGCCGTCTACTCCAACCCCGGAGCGCTTTCTCCGCTGCTCAACGATCCAGAACTCAAGCTAATTGGGATTGGTACCC
>JAIUYC010000269.1 GCA_020216575.1 Coleofasciculus sp. S288
GGTGGGCGTTTTACTTCTGATGACGGCGCTTCTGGGAGATCCCCGCCCCAGCCGAGTTCATTATCCAGAGGAAAACCTAATTGTAGGGTAGTCCCGCTTGGCACTATCCCTTGGTAGGCTTGAGATTGAGGTTATTTCTCTTCTTAAATCCGTTGATTTCAGATGTCAGTGTTCAGCTAAGCCTAGATAAAAAGGAAACGGTGTGAAATTATCATCTTTAGGTTTTTTACGCAATCTACGCCGAGAAAATCAACAATTTGCGGTCATTGGATTGGGGCGCTTTGGTCGGGCTGTTTGCTCAACATTGCACCAACTAGGGCATGAAGTTCTGGGGACTGACATTAATGAAAAACGAGTTGCCCAAGCCTTGATTGACCAAATCGCTGCCCATGCCGTGCAACTTGACTCAACCGAACCAACAGCGCTGAAAGAAGCGGGAATTTTTGAATTTGATACGGTAATTGTTGCGATCGGTAAATATCTACAAGAGAGCATCATTACCACACTTAATGTCAAGGAGGCGGGGGTTCCTTACGTCGTTGCCAAAGCCTCTTCCGAAATCCACGGCAAGCTGTTGCAGCGAGTGGGAGCCGACCATGTTGTCTATCCAGAGCATGAGGCAGGCTGTGCCTTAGCGCGAACGCTCACTAAACCGGCAATCTTGGAGCGATTTGATATCGATCCCAACCACAGTATTGTGGAAGTCTTGGTGCCAGAAGAATTTCATGGCAAAACCATCGCCGAACTGGAAATGCGATCGCGCTACGGCTTGAATCTGCTGGCTGTCGGTCAGAACGAGAAGTTTGAGATCAATCCCGATCCTCACAGACGCCTCTATAAGGGTTCAGCTATGGTTGTGATTGGCTCAAATAAAGATATCGATCGCTTGCCAATTTAGGGGGTAGGGGCTGATAGAGCTGGGGAGGTGTGGAAGGCAAAGGTAAAGCAGAAATAACCCACCCCTAACAATTTTTCCCCTGCTTCCCCTGCTCTCGTAAAATTTCTGCCGAGCTGATCTAATCCCTCGTCCCTCCAAAGCGAGGTGAGTCAGTCCGTTGGGGTTGTGCAGCAGGAAGTCGTGTCGGCTGTACTAGACGCGGTACCGCAGGCTGTGCGGCAGGGGACTGTGTCGCCGGGGCTTGCCTGGGCTGTACCCTACTCGGTGTCGTTGCTGGCAGCGTGGTGGGAGTTGAAGGTACACTCAGCCGTTGGACATACTGGTCAACCTCGTCTAGTTTTTGGAGGTTGCCTGCCTGAGTGTACAAATTCCTAGCTTCTTGGAGAAAAGAGAGAGCTTCGTTTCGTCGTTGGGACTGCTCTAGGGCTACGCCCAAATTGTAAAACGCATCTGCCAGCCTAGGGTTAAGGCGAATGGCTTCCTGATATTGTGCGATCGCCTCTTCATACTTCTGTCCCCGCTGAAGCGCAACTCCCAGATTGTAGTACGTTTGAGCATCGTTGGATGCCATGCTTATTGCCGATCGCAGGGCGGTTGCTGCTTCTTCGTACTGACCTGTTTCGATCAGAGTAGCTCCTAGCTGTCGGTGGGCTTCTACATTGTTAGGTTCAAGTGTCGTTACCCAGCGAAAGCGATCTCTAGCCTCCGGATATTTACCTTGCTCGGCAAACGCTAACCCCAGTTGATACTGAGCCTCGGAAAATTTAGGATCAAGTTTGGTTGCTGCTCTCAATGCCGTTTCAGCTTCCTGTGCTTGACCTTGCTGGGCTAATAGTAGCCCCAATTGGTAGTGAGCTTGAATCAAGTTAGGATCGCTGCTAACGGCTTGTCGGAGTGCTACAATGGCCGGTTCTGTCTGGTTTTGTCTGGCTAGCAGCAGTCCTAAATTATACTGCGCCCTTGCAAAGTCGGGGTTGAGGCGAACGGCTTCTTGATACTGAGCGAGCGCGTCTTGTGTCCGGCCTTGTGTTTCATACGCCAAGCCCAAGTTATATCGAGCCGATGCCAGATCAGGATTGAGAGAGAGCGCCTGTTGGTAGGCATTAATTGCTCCCTCAGTATTGCCCTGCTGATACAGCACCAAGCCCAGGTTGTAGCGAGCCTCTGCCATATTCGGGTCAAGTCCAAGCGCGAATCGATATTGTTCTGCTGCCAGCTGAGGCTTTCCTTGCTGAAACAGAGAGTTCCCCAACAAATAATGCGCCATCGCAATAAACGGATCGAACTGAAGCGCTTTGCGAAAAGCCTGCTCAGCTCCCTGGAAGTCACTGCGGTTATACCGCGTCAAGCCTTGTTGAAAGTAGCTAGCGGCTTCAAGATTCTCAGAGTATAGACCTTCGATCATCTGCTTAGTCTGCTGGCGCTGGGACAGTTTTCCAGCAAATGCCTGACCGACTGTTGTCAAACAGAGACTGATGAGAGCGGCGGCAAACAACGGTATCCGGATGTAATGTTTCGACATGGTAGAAGACCGTCCGAGGTGGCTATTAGCTTTCAGATATCAGCTTTGTACACCGATTTTACTGTGTCTGACTATAGACTGTCTGGTTCAGAACAACTGTGTCTGAGTGTAGAGCGTCTGGTTCAGAAGATACTCTGCCTTTTGGGAGTTTTTTGTCAAAAAAGACGGCTAAAAAGCCTGTTAATCAAAGGGTTCAACCACGCGCTAATATTCTTTTGCAAAATAAAAACTAACACCTACCACCTAACACCTAATCAGATTTCTTGCTTCTGGCAAAATTAACATGGCATCGCCAAAGGAATAAAAACGATAATCATGGGCGATCGCATCCTGGTACAACTCCAGCAACCGCTGACGCCCGATCATGGCACTCACGAGCATCAACAAAGTGGAGCGGGGTAAGTGGAAATTAGTAATCATCCCATCTACGACCTGCCACTGGTAGCCTGGATAGATGAATAGCTCCGTCTTACCCCGGAACGGTTGTAATTCACCCTCAACTGCTGCACCCTCTAAGGATCGCACCACAGTGGTTCCCACTGCAATCACCCGACCACCGGACGCTTTGGTTTCCCGAATCTGTTCCACCGTTAATTGAGGGACTTCCAACCACTCGCTATGCATTTTGTGATGGGTGATATCATCGACCTCCACGGGTCGAAACGTACCAACACCGACGTGTAAAGTTACAAACGCCGTCCGAATTCCCCGCTCCTCGCACTGTTCCAGGAGTTTTTCAGTAAAGTGCAGTCCTGCGGTGGGAGCCGCGATCGCGCCAGGGGTGTGAGCATAAATCGTCTGATACTGCTCTAGCGATGCTTGAGCGCTTGTGATGTAGGGCGGTAGGGGAACGTGCCCATACTGCTCCAAAAGGGCTTCAAAGGATTCTCCATGTGGAATATTGAACTGTAATAATCGCCCTTTGGTTGTTTCGTCTCTTGCCAGAACCGTCGCACTGAATGCCGGAAGTAGGGGAGACTCCCTACCTAGTCCTGAGGAGACTGTGGGAGAGTTTCCTGTGTGTCTTTGCGGCTCGAACAAAATCTTCGCCCCTGGTTTGAGCCGCCTGCCTGGTTTGACCAGCGCTAACCAACAGTTCTGCTCTCGCTCCTCTAGGAGTAATATCTCCACTGGTGCCCCCGTAGATTTGCAACCGTAGAGTCGAGCTGGGATGACACGGGTATCATTTAGCACCAACAGGTCTCCAGTCCGCAGCAATTGAGGTAGCTCGTGAAAGATGCGGTGCGTGTGGTGAGTGGGTGACTCCACAACCAGCAAGCGCGAACCGTCCCTCTGGCTGAGTGGTGTTTGAGCAATCCGCTCTGCTGGTAGTTCGTAGTCATAACCAGAGAGCGATCGGTCTATCTCGCTGCTTTGGATCGCCAATATGTCAGAGCTAGCCTCGGTTTCTAGAGAACCCGCAGCTTTGACAGCAGCATCAAAGTTTTGAAACTGAGCATTCATTAAGTCAATATTTTGATCAATTTCTGTCATCCCGTTATTTTACTGAGAAGATCTTGCTCAACTGGTGACTAAATTGGGTAAGATCCCCTATCCTACATCGGGTGCTTTTCCCCTATCGCTCCCCCCTACCTTCTTGTCAGAATTGAATATATAGCACTTCCTTGGACTCTAAGCCAAGCATCCTT
Source organism: Coleofasciculus sp. S288 (assembly GCA_020216575.1). Taxonomy (GTDB): domain Bacteria; phylum Cyanobacteriota; class Cyanobacteriia; order Cyanobacteriales; family Coleofasciculaceae; genus JAIUYC01. Next base: position 4,070 of record JAIUYC010000269.1, read on the forward strand.
ATGGATTACCTCTACTTCTTGGCGAATGCCAGTCTAACTCTGCGAGTGGTTGAGTATCTAAACTCAATGTCCCAGCTTCCCGTTCAACACATGACGGTAATTCATCAGATTGATGGCTGGGTAGTTAAGGTCAAAATGAACGGCCCTCTGACTCCTCATCAGCATGGAGACTTCCGGGCGTTCATGAACGAATTAGGAATTCCCTACGACCCCGAAATCCGCCTGCAAATGGCTTTTTGGAGCTTGGATACGGGACAGTCACCCATCGATGTCATGCGTCGCTACCAAGTTGCGGTAGTGTCTCATGGCAGTCCGGACAAGAGCGATATTGAAGCGTTTCGCCAACAGTTCACGATGGGCTTGGGTTACTGCCCAGAAACTTTGGCCTAACACTCCTCCTAATTCAAACGAAGTTTTAGTACTAACTCCGCCGCCTCGATCCCAAAATAGGGTCAAAGGCGGCGATTGTACTTTGGGATGGGCAGGAGAAGATTAAATATCCTGACTGAGAGGCACGAGTAACGCGGCTATTTTGACTAGCTCCTCTGCATCGGTTAAAAATCGGGATGACAGGATTTGAACCTGCGACATCCTGCTCCCAAAGCAGGCGCGCTACCAAGCTGCGCTACATCCCGGTTCTTCTCAGCTAGTATAACTTGCTTTTCGCCCCTCTGTGTACAAAATCCCGAAATTCAATCGGGATACCAGAACATACCTTTAATTCCTTCTGGATCGGGTACAAATCCCATTGTTCGATAAAAATTCACCACATGAGGGTCGGCGAATAATGTGATATTGCTGATATCTTCACTCCGAAGTTTCTTGATCGTGTACTTCATCAACGCCTTACCGAATCCCTTGCCTTGGAACTCTGGGTGTACTACGACATCCCAGATTGTGGCGTTGAAAGCATGATCAGACGTCGCACGAGCAAAACCAATTAGGCGTCTAGTGTTCCCTCGTTGCTGCCACATAGAAGTCACAAGGAAGCTGTGCTGAATCGCTTTCCTGACTTTGCGCATGGGACGCCTAGACCACCCGACGGCATCGCAGAGTTCTTCTAGTTCGTAAAGATCGATATCGCGCTCCGTACTAAAAAATATGCGATTATTCCCATCGGTGCGAGAGATCGCGCCGTCAACTGCATCCCCTTCTAACTTCATCTGCGACGAAGCAGTATCAGAACTGCTAAACAAGCTTTTCCAAAAACCCATGAAGGTGTGGCTGTGGCAATTTCATAAAATTGGTCTCCAAAGCACAACAGACTCTCTTATCCTCGCGGATAAGACATTCTGCTGGATGGAAACCAGACCTCACAACTAGAAGTGTATCCCAAACCTAAGGGGTACAACCAAGCATAGGCTTGAACTTTTATTAGGTATGGAGTCATCCACTTGTTATTGATGCATAGTAACAGTTCCAGTACCAACTCTTACAGATATGGCACAACTTCCTGGGAGCAAAGACTCAGGAAACGTCCTTCTTTAGCTAAACTGGGGCTATTGCTCAGAATTTGTGAGAGATTAACCAGATACAGCAGGCTCTTTCAACGAAAGCGACCTGACTGTGTCTTTGTCTTCTATGAGGCTTTGAACAAAAGCGAAGGTGTCCTACCCCTACGTATGGCTGCGGGTTTGAAATCGTCAACACTGGAACTCTTGAAGCGCTTCAACCGGGCGTTTCCTCAGTTCTACGAGCAGTTTGTTAGCAGTGAGATCCAATTGCAAAATCTCAGACTCGCCTATCGGCTGTACAAAACCAGGCGTGCGGTGATTGAGATAAAACCAGAAGGCTCTAAAAGCGCCCTACATTTTGCGTACCGCAACCAGTCGTTCCTCCTTAGTGACATTTTTGGGGTTCTGGCAGCCTATGGACTAACTATTCACAGTCTCAGCCTCTATGGTCAAATCAGTCCACCCATGCTGGTCTTTATCAAACTGGTGGTGTCTCGTGGAAGTAAAGCCCTAACGAACAAAACGTCTGAAAACGTCTGCCGTGCCGTTCGGGAGGCGCTAGCAGGGCGCTTTGAGGTGGAAGAGATGCTGGCTGTGGAATTTAATCTTGATGCGGGCTTGGAGCAAGTAGAAACGGAATTCTATGTCGATCCAGTTTTCCATCTACC
>JAIUYC010000270.1 GCA_020216575.1 Coleofasciculus sp. S288
CCAGCTATCCCTGCGCCCCAATCAGCAAAACCTTCACGTCCAAATGGACAGTAGCAAACAGGCTTAAGCAATCTACGCCTCAGTTACAATGGAGAAACGCCCTATCTCAACTCATGCCAGCCAAAGACGTTTACCATAATGCTGTAAAACAGGCACTCATCAAAGATGGCTGGACAATTCTGAAGGAAAACTACGAACTGGAGTACCAGGGAGACAGCTTATATCCAGATTTCGCTGCCCAGAAATCTATCGCTGCAACACGAGACAAAGAACGAATCCTTGTAGAAGTCAAAAGCTTCCTCGGGCGATCGTTCATTAGCGACCTACAAGCCACGATTGGTCAATACATCATGTACCAAGAAGTGGTCAAGGTTCAGAGCCTAGATTTCAAACTCTACTTAGCAATCCCAGCCGACCTGTATCACAATAATTTCCAAACCCCACTCGCTCAATTAATGCTTCAAAAAGCCCAGATCAACCTATTGGTTTTTGATCCAGCTCAGGAGGTCATCCAACAATGGATAAACTCAACCACTACCGAAGCCTAATCCAGAAACTTCTAGAAGACTATCAAAAGCTCGGCTCAGGCAACTCCGATATCGAATCCACCCTACTGCTCGACCCCATTCGTGATCAGTATCTTCTCCTCAAAATGGGGTGGCATCAAGATAACCGCATCAAACGCAACGTTATTCACCTTCGTCTGAAAGACCAAAAAATCTGGATTGAAGAAGACTGGACGGAAGACGGTATTGCGACCGATTTTCTCGAGGCAGGAGTGCCTCGAGAAGATATTGTCCTAGCCTTTCATCCACCCCGTTTACGTCAGTTTACCGAATTCGCAGCCGTATAGCCCACTCACTATCCTAAAGTACGGCAGCATACAGGCTTTGCTGTGGCGTGATGGGCAAGCTGTAAACTAGGCTTGGGCTAACGGTGAACTGTCATAGTGGGCTAACAAATCTGCTGGATCATCATAGATAGCTAATGCACCAGCTAGTTGAGAATCATCAAAACCACCACAGCGTACTGCGATGACACCAACTCCGCGATCGCGTGCCGCCTTGATATCGTAGGGCGTATCCGCCAGCATCACAACTTCACTCGGCTCCATCTCAAGTTGCTTCAATGCGGCTTCTACAATATCTGGCGAAGGTTTAGAGGTTTCCACTTCGTCAGGTTCAGTCATCTCCTCCAGCAAATCATCAACCTGTGCCGATTTGAGTAAAACCGAAAGTTCTTCAGGGGTAGACGAACTCGCAACGATGAGTCGCAACCCCTCCTGCTTCATCCGTGACACTAATTCCCGCGCCCCCTTGGTTGGAGCTAGTGTCGGGCCAAAACGCTCGATAATTAATTGTTTGCGCTGCTGAGAAATTGCTTTTCCATCCCCTTCCTCATCATTAAGTCCCGGCACTATCATTGGTATGACGCGATCGCCCCCCATCCCAATCAACGGTCGAACCTTCTCGAATGGCACATCATAGCCATAAGCGGCAAAGGCTTCAACCCACGCTTGGGCATGGGCATCATTGCTCAGAATCAACGTGCCATCGACATCCAAAATTACACCTTGCACTCCCATCACAAACACTCCTGTTGATTTTCTCGTTTGATCGTTTTAAATTTTTAATTGCTTAACACTTCTGGGTTATCGTCCAGCGAGAGGAGAAATTGAATTAAGTCCGTTTGGTCTTGCAGCGTGAAACCTGCCTCTGGATCGACCCAATACCCATGGCCACTCCCCTCTACATTGGCTTGGGCAAGACTAGGATTACCCTGGTTAGCTCTGATTGTGAGTCCCCGCAGGCGGCGATCGAGCAGGACTCGCAAACTGGCACTGGCGTCGGGTTGAATGCCGTTTAACAATGTACCTGCCATCCCCAACTGGTTGCGATTCGCAATGCTATAACGTTTTTTATCCGGCTTGAGGGCGTCCGCACTCGCTGCCACACCGCCATCATGGAGATAAGGTGCAGTAACGTACAGTCCAATCAAACTCGGAACTTTGTAGCCCCCAGCAGGGTTATTTATTGCAAAGGCAAGTTCCTGCGCTTTCTGGGGTGTGATGTCCGTGGGAACGGGTAGCGTGGGTGGATTGGGCGGTAAGGGGACTGGGGTATTGCTGGGATACGTCTCTGGTGGTACAAAGTTACGGGCGAAAGCCGCTTGTGCCTTTGCTCGTGAGGGCTGAGTGCCAACCTTGTTCTGTGCAATTACATCATTATTAGTAAAATAGCGTCCGCTGTGGCAATCTACGCAACCCGCACGAGAGAAGATAGCTGCACCGCGCTTGAGTGTTTCCGTATCGGCGGTAGACGAGTTGGGGGGTGGTGCTAGTTTGTCCTGAAACACGGACATGCCGTTAAGTTGGGCAGCGACGGGGAACCCTGGTGAACTGGCCATCAACCCATCCAGGATAAAGGGCGAACCCTTGGGATAACCGGGCATCACAACCACTTGGTTCATTGCAAGCGTGCCGGGTGTTGGGTCGATTTTATTGAAAAATTCCGAGGGTTTAGCTCCTTCTGGCAAGCGAAAGGCTGGATTCGCTGAGTTTTGCAGGATGACGCCTAGGTAAGTTTCTTTATCAATACCGAGTAGTGCTTGGCTGGCATCAGCACCTGTGGTAAGGTCGGAATTCGTTGCATGGACGTTGCTGTTGAGCGTAGTAAGTCCGTGAAACCAGCCGATCGCAGCGTTCCCACTCCAGCCATAAGGCCATGCGTTGAAGGTATAGGAGGAGGGATTTTGAGAGGGATTATTTTTATTGTCGCCCGTGGAGTCGAAATTGCCGGGAGGCCAGGTGAGCAACTGAGCATCGACGGCATCTTCTAGGGCTTTCGCGTCGGGGAGTTTGGCTTCCTGGTTATCAGCGTTGAGGTAAGTGTGTTCCCCCACCGCATTTTTGGTGGGATTAACTCCCGTCTGCCGGAACCAGGCGGCTGAGTTGCTGGCAAGTGCCAGAATTAAACCCGTATTGAGGTCGTTGTTGGGTGCGCCTTCCAGAATGCGTCCGGTGTTTGGATCGACAGCCGCGTGGCAGGAGGCACAGGTAATACCGACTTGAATTTTCCCTTTACCGATAACGGCTTGTACGCCCAGGGGTGCAAGGGAACCACTCGCTACGTCCAATCCTGTATTCAGTACCGTGCCTTTTTTAAAGGTGCGTCCGCCAACGGTAATGTCTCGATCCAAGGAAACCTGGAGGTTAGTTGTCGGCTTGCCTTTTAAAGCTGCGATCGCTTTTGTCAACGCCCCAATATTAAGGGGTCCATCGAGGATACCGGTTACCTCTGTCAAGAAGACTTCATTCCCAAAGGTTTCGGTATAAAACGCCCTACGTCCGAGGGTGAGCAAATCTTCCGTTACTGCAACTGCCCCATTCTCCGGTGAGAGTTGTTCCCGTCCCTCCGGCGTTTTTAACAGACTTGCCGCCTCTTGTTTACTCACGGGGCGACCTAACACATCATAAGAGCCAATTTCTAAGGGCGCAGGTTGGGTTAAAGGGGTCAAGGTGCTGTAGATGCTGGGTGTCCCCGGAATCGCAAACTGAATCTGATAGGCAACGACACCAATCAGGAGGATGAGGACGGTGAGAATAACAAGCGGGAGCGATCGCATAGATATCTTAAAACAGGGCGACTGGCTATCAGCACTTTAGAGGTAGGCGTGCTCTCTATCGTCTGCCTACAGAAGGAAACCACCTTCACATAAATAAGTATTTATAACTATTGATGGTAAAGATTTGATTTTAGTGAGCAATCACCCTTCTCAATCGTTTACTAAACTTAATACAATGTAATAGTCGGGAACGTAAGTATTTATTCCCAGTAATGATTAGTACTCAATTTCCCTGGTTAACTACTATTCTTCTGTTACCCCTCGTGGCTGCCCTAGCCATCCCGGTACTCCCAGATAAAGAGGGTAAAACCGTCCGCTTGTACGCCCTTGGGGTCGGATTAATAGATTTCGCCTTGACCGTTTATGCCTTTTGGCATCACTACGATATACAAAACTCAACATTCCAGTTCGTTGAAACGTATCCTTGGATACCGCAACTAGGTCTGAATTGGTCACTGGCGGTTGATGGCCTGTCGATGCCGTTGATTGTCTTAACTGGCTTAGTAACGACTCTTGCAACCTTGGCAGCTTGGAGGGTTAAAAAGAAACCCCGTCTGTTTTACGCCCTGATTCTGGTCATGTACACTGCCCAGATTGGCGTCTTTGCCGCTCAGGACTTGCTCTTATTTTTCTTAATGTGGGAACTGGAGTTAGTGCCAGTCTACCTGCTGATTTCTATCTGGGGAGGCGAAAAGCGCCTCTACGCCGCAACCAAGTTTATTCTTTATACCGCAGCCGGTTCTGTATTTATCCTGATTGCGGCATTAGCCATGGCATTCTATGGCGATACCGTAACCTTTGATATGCAACAGTTGGCGCACAAGCATTACCCCATCGCCTTGGAACTTGTGCTGTATGCCAGCTTCTTAATTGCCTACGGTGTGAAACTGCCGATTTTCCCCTTACACACCTGGTTACCAGATGCCCACAGCGAAGCATCTGCTCCCATCTCGATGATTTTAGCGGGGGTGTTGCTCAAGATGGGCGGCTACGGGCTGATTCGGATGAATATGGAAATGCTGCCTAACGCCCATATTCACTTCGCTCCCGTACTGATGGTTTTAGGGGTGGTTAACATCGTCTACGGTGCGATGACTGCCTTCGCTCAAACGAATCTCAAGCGGCGCTTGGCTTACTCGTCAATTTCCCACATGGGCTTCGTCCTGGTTGGTATTGCCTCCTTTACTGAGTTGGGCATCAATGGTGCAGTCCTGCAAATGCTCTCCCACGGGTTGATTGCCGCCGCGCTATTCTTCCTGTCTGGAATCACCTACGATCGCACTCATACCTTAATCATGGACAAAATGGGTGGAATGGCGCAGGCAATGCCCAAGGTGTTTGCCCTATTCACTGTCGGTTCAATGGCATCTCTGGCGTTACCGGGGATGAGTGGATTTGTGGGTGAGTTGTCAGTATTCCTGGGAGTTACCAGCAGTGATGTCTACACCTCAACCTTTAAATCAGTCGTCGTGCTGCTAGCCGCCGTGGGATTAATTCTCACCCCCATTTATCTCCTCTCGATGCTGCGTCAAGTGTTCTACGGAAAACAGAACTCTGGACTGGTGATTGAGAAGTACCTAGGAGATGCCAATCCTCGCGAGATTTTTATCACCGCTTGCTTGTTAATCCCAATTATTGGAATTGGTCTGTATCCCAAGCTGTTGACCCAGACATATGATGTGAAGACAATGGCAGTCGCCGCTCAAGTCCGAAATGCGTTCCCGGTAGTTGCGCAAGAACGAGCAACGTGGTATTCTGAATCTTTCCCAATACCACAACTGCCAACGGCTAAGCCTCAAGCCTTGCTGGGGATTGTCGAGTAGATCTCGGTTCTTCCGAAGGCTCGCGTCATACATTTGCATCTACTAATACAAAGCCTGTCTGTTCAGGCTTTGTGTGCGTTATTGGGTTATCACTTAAAGAAAAAGAAGAGAGTCGCATTCGTGACTCTCTCGATCATCAGGGTGCATCTACTGAATTTAATTATGAGGCATGGGGGTGAGGGGTGTCACCCCTTTTATGTAAAGAATTAATGAAGTTTGGATGAGCGATCGCCCTTTTCTTGTCCAGTAGGGTGAGACGATGCCCACTCAGCCTTTGATTTATAGCATTTCCTAGCCTAGTGAGGTACATCATTTTTCAGATTAGCGCTGAAGACTATCAATCTAAGGCAATTTGAGAACCCCATCGGTCTTGAGGGAGAAAAGATCGATCCATCGGAATTGGAGCAACGGGTTCAGTGAGGGTAAATTCGCCCTTCTCAATCCATTGCTTCAATTCCAGCGCAACTTGCCGTGCGAGGAACAGACTAGCTAGGGGAGCAACTCGTACTGATTTGCCCTCAATGGCAATCCGACCCGTTTTCAGTTGAGCGTAACTGACTAAACCGAAGGTAGGACGAACGCGCCTGGGAAGGGACTCAACACTTCCCCTTACAAAAACGCCTTCCCAATCGGACACCTATTGGACCGGCTGCTACTCTTGCTTTAATTGGGGATGCCAAACAAATGAACCCTAAATGGGTGCGAGGTTGTTACTTCAAAACTTATGGACCTTCCGTCATGC
>JAIUYC010000271.1 GCA_020216575.1 Coleofasciculus sp. S288
AGAGTTTGAGCCTGTTGCTGTTGAACCTGCGCTTGCAACTGGGCGAATCGAGTTTTAACCTCCGTTTCTATTTGTTCTAAACTTTGCAGCGTTTGCTCTCGCTTGTCTTGAACTCCGGACTGCGAGGTTGAAAGCTGATTAACAAACTCAGTTTCCCTATCGTTGAGGCTTTGGAGAATCTGAGCCATTCGCTCTTGAATTTGCGATCGCGATTGCGAAAGTTGAACACCGATCTCATTCCCTAATTGCTTCAACTCTTGCAGGGTTTGCTCCTTCTGCCGTTGAGCGTGTTGTTCTGCCTCTGCCTTAATTTCCTTCAGTTGAGGCGAGAATTCCGTTTCTAACGCTCTCAGATTTTGCAGGATTGCATCGCGTTGCTTTTGAGCCTCGGACTGGAGTTCGCTCAGTTGATGGGCAAACTGAGTTTCTAATTGTTTCAGATTTTGCAAAATTGCATCGCGTTGTCCTTGAACTTCAGACTGGAGTTCAGCGAGTTGAGGCGGAAATTCATCGCTTAATTGTTCTAAATTCTGGAGGATTAAATCCCGTTGCTGTTGAACAGTTGCCTGGAGTTCAGACAATCCAGTTGCAAACACTGTCTCTGAATTTTTCAGATTTTGGAGAACAGTATCCTTCTGTGTTTGAGCATCTGCCTCAATTCCAGAAAGTTTAGGCGTCAATTCAGAACTTAATTTCTCTAGGTTTTGCAGGATTACATCTTTTTGCTGTTGAACGTCTGCATGCAGTTCAGACAGGGCAGCCGCAAACATCCTCTCTGATGTTTCTAGATTTTGGAGAACAGCATCTTTGCGGGCTTGGGCATCTCCCTGAATTGTCGAAAGTTGCGGTGCAAACTCGGTGCTGAGTTTTTCTAAGTTTTGCAGGATAGAATCCCGTTGCTGTTGAGCGGTTGCCTGAAGTTGTGACAGCACAGCCGCAAAATCTGTCTCGGATTTTTCTAGATTCAGAAGAACCGTATCTTTCTGCGCTTGCACATCCGCGTGGAGTGACGAGAGTTGCGGTACAAAATCGGCGCTTAATCGTTCTAAGTTTTGCAGGATTAAGTCTCGCTGCTGTTGAACGCTGGTTTGGAGTTCAGCCAGCGTTGCTGCAAATCCTCTCTCTGAGGCTTCGAGATTTTGGAGAACCGTATCTTTTTGTGCTTCAACATCTGCATGAATGGCAGAGAGTTGCGGGGCAAAATCAGCGCTTAATTGTTCTAAGTTTTGCAGGATTAAGTCTCGTTGCTGTTGAACGCTTGCCTGAAGTTCAGTCAGTCCAGCCACTAACTCGACTTGGGAGGTTTCTATACTGTGGAGAACCGTATCCTTCTGGGCTTGCACATCTGCCCGAATCGCCGCGAGTTCTGGAGCAAAGTCAGCGCTTAGTTTTTCGAGATTTTCAAGGATTAAGCCTTTTTGGGTTTGGGCATCGGATTGCAATTCAGACAAGTCAACTGTAAACTTTGTCTCTAATTTTTCTAAGGCGTGTTTGCTGTCTCGGATTTGTGTCTCTAATTCAACTAATGCCTGTTTCTTGGACTGAGCCACGTCAGATAGGAGATTGGATAGAGTTTCTCGGTTAACCCCTATCTCCTGGTGAAAATTATTGGATTTGCTACTGAGTTCAGCTCTAATGGTTTCCGCTTCTTGGAGAATGGTTTGCACGTCTTGATTAGCACGGGCAAGCTTAGCTTCCAAGTCTCCCAATTCTTTGAGGTGAGCTCTGACGATTTCTGCAACTTCTCGAATCACAGCCCGCCGCAATAGGATCAGGGCAACGATCGCAGCCGCTAAAAGCAGCACCAAGGTTGCTAGCATCAAGTTAAACAGGAATGTTGTCCGCCCCAAGGTGCGACTGGCCTCAGCCTGAACCTGCTCTCGTAGGCGCTCGTCTTCACGCAATCGCTCCAACTCCTGCCGCTCCTGAGCCAAAATCATTGAGGGAGCAGCCGATTCGGGTTGGGCGCTGGCTAAACCAATAGACAAGAGGAAAGTCCAGAGGATAACAATGCCTCGCAACATGGATGCGAAGATATCTCGATTCTTGTGTTTCATGAGAACTCCCTTTGCCCGTTGGTCAGGTTTAGCGATCGCTGTCAAAAAATTACCGCAATCTCAGTGGCTTTAGTACTAGGATATATGGTGCGTTTGACAATCGGTTCATTGACCTCCTCAACTTCTGATTCCCAGGAGTACACAAATGGTTCTCACGCGAGACTTGTACCCTGCTCCCCTACCTATTATTAGACACGGGTTTAGCGCTTGAGGTTCAATACCAGAATACATTACCTAGGACACCCGCCCGACGCTCTCTATTGCCTACAGAGGTTCTGAGCGAATTGTATCTCCTATATTCTTGGATAGTAAGGGAGCGATCGCACAAGGCAAGCTGCAAGCAGAACTCTTAGAGAAACGATGTAACGCTGTAGGGGCGGGTTTAGAGATTAACCTCTGTTATTCCACCAGCAAACTCCATACAAAACCCGCCCTTCCCCTCACGCATCCCACCAGCAAATCCTATACAAAACCCGCCCTTCCCTCCACACATCCCACCAGCCAACTCCATACAAAACCCGCCCTTCCCCCCACGCATCCCACCAGCAAATTCCATTCAAGTCCTACCGTTATTCAATTGCGATCGCATTTTTCATGTAAATAGGACTTACGCACTCAGCCAGTTCTGCAACGATAGAATGGGGCTTTCAGCTTCTCGAACAACACTCAGAATAACGAAATTTCGTTTCAATGCGTAAGTCCTAGTAAATTGGAGGAAATCGCGATCGCATTCCATCGACAGGGATTTTATTGTTAGGCTATCTGTAAATTTGATAGGGGTAAGGGCGGGTTTTGTTTGTTAATTGTTCGTTTTTCCAATGGTTTAATCTCTAAACCCGCCCCTACAAACCCACCCCTACAAACCCACCCCTACAACCCGCTCCTACATAATGCGATTCATTTGTAATGCTAAATTCTTAATTTGTCCATCCCATTCACGGGGATGAACGCAATGTAATTCATCTTTTCCCCAAGACGAGGGATTTTTGACAATGTATTCACGGATTGCCATCAGTGACTTTTCATTACGGATAATGTGTTCGTAATACCCACGTTGCCACACCCCAACTCCGGAGAGACGGCGAATTTTATTGATTCGGCGTGCTGAAAAGGTTTTGAAACCTCGGATAATCTCTTGCAATCCATGCCGTTCTTCACAGGTAGTCTTATCTGTTAAGATGATAATTCCATGTACATGATTGGGCATAATTGTGAATTCATCTAATTCCAAATGATGATGATGTTTAGGTAAATTATCCCAATGCAGTTGGATAATTTCACCATAGGTATTCAACCGCATTTCGGCATTCTCGATTTCACCGAATAATTTTTGGCGTTGCCAGGCGCAAAGAGTGATAAAGTAAGCTCCACACTTTTCATAGTCATATCCTTTGAGGCGAATCGAACGACGATGATGCTTACTGGGATCGTATCTCATATCAGGTATAAGTAAGATTTTGATTAGAAAAAATGCTACAAATCATTCTGGAATAACTGATTGCGGAAAGAAATCGTAAATATACCGAAAATTTTTAAATAATATCGACCGAATATCAGTAAAAATGCCAGGTATACTGTAGGGGCGGGTTTAGGGACTAACTCCGTTATTCCACCAGCAAACCCCATACAAAACCCGCCCTTCCCCTCACACATCCCACCAGCAAATCCCGTACAAAACCTGCCCTTCCCCCCACGCATCCCACCAGCAAATCCCGTACAAAACCCACCCTTCCCCCCACGCATCCCACCAGCAAATCCCGTACAAAACCCACCCTTTCCCTCCACATATCCCACCAGCAAATCCTATACAAAACCCACCCTTTCCCTCCACATATCCCACCAATAAATTCCATTCAAGTCGTACCGTTATTCAATTGCGATCACAAGTTTTCCTGTATATTGAAGGAAATCGCGATCGCATTCCATCGACAGGGATTTTATTGTTAGGCTATCTGTAAATTTGATAGGGTAAGGGCGGGTTTTGTTTGTCAATTATTCGTTTTTCCAATGGTTTAGTCTCTAAACCCGCCCCTACAAGGATTTGAAAATAAGGGTTCAATTTTAACCGTCCAGTGCTGGTTCAGCAAAGGACGCAACTCTCGCTGTCCACAGCCAACCGATTTGCGTCATCTTGCTCTCATGGACTTTCTGCTGGAGCATTTCGAGGAGACTCCCAAAGCCCTCTTCGAGTTGCTGTGTCCTCGGAGAGGATAGCTAACAAATAGTGGGGTAGGGAAATTAACTTCAGACTAAAGTATATTTTTGCTACCCTCTAATAGCGTTTGTTTTAACACCCCTAGCAGTATTTGGAGGCTGCTGGGGGCGTTCTTAGAAAAGTCTTCTTTTGGTTACGATCGCAAATGCAACGGTAGAGTGACAGTAAACGTAGTACCTGCTCCGACTTCACTATCTACGGCAATCTGTCCCCCATGCAAATCCACGCATCGTTTGACAATCGCCAGCCCCAGTCCGGTACCAGGGATAGAACCAACATTTCTAGCACGTTGGAAGGTTTCAAACATCTGGTCTAGGTATTCTGGCGGAATGCCTATTCCCCTGTCTTGAATGCGGAAAACCACTGATTCGGGATTGCCAATCAAGTCAAACTGGACAGTACCGCCTTCAGGAGAATACTTAAGGGCATTGGAGAGCAAATTGGTCACGATATGTCCTAAGAGTTTTTCATCCATCTGAGCAGCGGAGCAATCTCCCTGCACCGAAAAGTTGATACTATGCTTGGGACTCGCACTAAATTGCAAATTTTCCACAATATCGCCGCACAAGGCTACCAAATCGATTGGTGCTGGCTCAACGTTCAGTTTTCCAGCTTCAGCTTTGCCAATCGTCAGAACATCCTCTAGGAGTTGAGTCATTCGACTCACAGCACCTAGAATGCGCGTTAGGTGATTCTGTTTTTGCTCGTCAGACAAGCGGTATTTGTAGCGCCCTAGGAGTTCCGCCGACGATTGAATCGTGGTTAGAGGCGTGCGGAACTCGTGGGACACTAGGGAGACAAAACCAAAACGGAATTCGCTCAGTTCTCTTTCCTTTTCCAACGCTTTGCGAAATTCCGCTTCCGCCTGCTTGCGTTCGGTGATGTCCTCAGCCATGCCCAAAATATAGGGGGTTTCTCCGAACTCGTTGCGTAGTAACACGACGGTTAAATTGACCCAGATAATCTCTTGATTCTTTTTAAAAAGACGTTCTTCTAGCTGATAGCTGTCAATTTCTCCTTTGAGTAACTGCTCTTGATAGAGCAATTCCCGCTCCCAGTCTTCGGGATGAACCAGCTCCCAACACTTAAGAGTCATGAGTTCGGACTCCTCATACCCCAGCATTTCACACAAGGCTTGATTCACCCTCATAAAGTAATAGTCCAAGTTTTCTAATGACATTCCGATGGGTGAGTCATTAAACACTCGGCGAAATTGTTCTTCGCTTTGACGGAGAGCCTCCTCTGCCTGCTGATGTTGCTCGATTTTGGCGTGTAGTTGCTCATTCACTTGCTTTAATTGAGCAGTACGCTTCTCAACTCTTACTTCTAGCTCGTTTAGCGTCTGTTGGAGTGCCGCTTCTGCCCGTTTGCGATCGCTAATGTCCGTCTGGGAGCCAACCATTCGGATTGGAGTACCCGCCTCATCCCACACGGCTTGACCTCGAGCTAAAGTCCACTTATAGCTACCATCTTTACACCGGAGGCGATATTCCACGGTGTAGCGCGGCGTTTTATGGTCTAGATACTCTCGAACCCCTTGCATCACTGTGGAAAAGTCATCGGGATGAACTCGCGTTTTCCATTCATCCAGATGGCTGGAAAGCTCATGCTGTTGGTAACCAAGCATTTCTTTCCAGCGTGCTGAGTAGAATACTTCATTCGTCTTGATATTCCAATCCCAAATGCCCTCGTTGTTTCCGCGCAAAGCCAACTGCCAACGCTCCTCGCTCTCTCTTAAAGCCGCCTCGACTCGCTTGCGTTCTGTGAGATCGCGACCTTCAGCAATCAACAACTCCACTTGTCCGTTTTCATCTTTAATAGGCTTGAGCGAGAAGTCAATCGTTATTACTGAATTGTCTGGAGCCAAGATATCCGTTTCGTAGCGAACAACGTTGCCTGCTGCT
>JAIUYC010000272.1 GCA_020216575.1 Coleofasciculus sp. S288
TACACTCTTTCCCTTCTCACGCTCTTTCTTAAAGAACACAAAAATGGGTTCGAGGACCGATTCTAACTCATCAATCCGCATCCGATCTACATAGGGTTGTGCCAATCGCGTCTGATCGGCTGTTCCCCCCAGCCAAACTTGATAGCTATCCGGCGCACTCCCGACAAACCCCAACTCTGCCATGTAAGGTCTAGCACAACCATTCGGGCAGCCAGTAGAACGTATCACAAAATGCTCATTTTGTAAACCTACTTGATTCAAGAGTGTCCGAATTCGCTCAATGATGTCAGGAAGTACCCGTTCTGACTCGGTAATCGCCAAACCGCAAGTGGGTAGCGCGGGACACGCCATTGAATACCGCACTAAGGGTTCAATCCCCTCTGGGGAGATGTGGACACCGTGTTGGTCAAGAATCTGCTGAATCGCTAGCTGCTGTGACGGTTCAATCTCGTAAATGATCAGATTATGGTTGGGAGTCAACCGCATCGGTAGGGCAAATTCCTTGGTAATTTCCCGCAAAGCCGTTTTCAGTCGGAACCTGCCTTCATCCTTAATCCGACCATTCTCAATGGAAATTCCCAGGAACAACTTACCGTCTCCCTGTTCGTTCCACCCCAGATAATCGTGGTACTTAAACGCGGAGAGTGGCTTGTAGGGAGCAATCGTTTTGCCGAAGTAACCTTCAACAGTTTCCTTAAACTTCTCAACACCCCAGTCATGGAGTAAGTATTTCATTCTGGCATGACGGCGGTCAGCGCGATTACCATAGTCTCTCTGCGTCGCCACAATCGCCTTAACTAAGTCGTAGATATCATCCTTCTCGACATAGCCAATGGCATCTGCCATCCGAGGAAACGTATCTTCCTTATTGTGCGTGCGTCCCAACCCCCCACCAGCTAAAACGTTGAATCCTTCTAGTTCTCCTTGGTCATTCGTAATGACGACTAAACTCACATCTTGAGTGTAAAGGTCAACCGAGTTGTCCCCCGGTACCGTCACGGCGCACTTAAACTTCCGGGGCATGTAATGTTCCCCGTAAATTGGCTCTTCCTTGTCAGGAAAGTTAGTACCATTGATGTTGCGCTGCCGTGCTGCCTTGACTTCGGGGTTTTCTTCCGCACTGATAGCTTTTTCGCCATCCAGCCAAATCTCGTAGTAAGCACCCGTTTGAGGGGTTAGCAAGTCAGCAACGTTATTGGCATAGTCCCAGGCATACTGATACTCGGGGCGATTCTTGAATGGTGCAGGTGGAGCCATGACATTGCGGTTTAGGTCACCACAAGCCCCCAACGTAGAACCCATACTGCGAATAATGGAGGCGATCGCAGCCTTCAAATTCTTCTTCAGGATACCGTGAACCTGAAAACCTTGACGAGTGGTAGCCCGTAGTGTATTGTTGCCATACTCCTCAGATAGACGATCGAGGGTCAGATACAACTCGGGTGGAACGAATCCCCCTGGACTGCGGGTACGCAGCATAAACTGGTAGTCCTTCTCTTGCCCCTTGACTCGATTATCCCGGTTGTCCTGCTGGTAAGACCCGTGAAACTTGAGAATTTGGATGGCATCTTCGTTAAAATGAGTAGTGTCTTGCAGCATCTCAGTTGCCAGAGGTTCGCGCAAATAGTTGCTGCGTTCTTTGATGCCTTCAACCTTAGAACGTTTGGAGCTTTCGAGATGCTTAGAAGGGGAGCTGACTGGGGGAGTCTTAGATTTAACCATTGGAGCTACAAGCCTGAACGGGTGAACAGCATTACCCGTAAATCGAGCGGAATTACGGTGAATACTCTCATGCTAATACTAGCGTCACTAAACCGTGCGATCGCTTTAGAAATATAGCTCATCTTTATAATCCAAAATCTAAAATTGGGATCAATTGGTATCTGCTTACATTCCCTGACAGAAGGGGGATGGTAACCAAGACGCCTGGGATGCCACGTTAGAGGCTTGAGCAACGAGAATCACCTGCCCATCAGGATTCTTAACCCATCCGTTCGCTTCCACAATCGTTTGTTGTCGATTAGGGGTTAGTTCTGACCTTTGTAAGGATTCAGTCGTCTGCCCCGTTGGCTGTTCGTTGTCTTCTACTATACGCCAATCTTCCCAGTCACCATCAGGGCTGAGAGCTTCGTGAGGATTGGGGGGCAAACCGCCCCGCCCTGTTAGGGTAAAGCTGCTGTGTTGAGTTGTTCCTCTATCGACACTACAGCTATGATCAACCAACCCTGTCGCATCGACTAAGTTACTGGGCAACTCAGCTAACCCTCGACCGGGATCGACATCAGGACTGTTAATTTCAACATTACCATCGATACCTAACTGAGAACTGGCAGTGATGTCATTGACAGGAGTTGGGTGATTGCGCACCTCAATCCCAAAGATACCTTGGGTCGTGATGTTGATATTCCCTCCTCTTCCCTCGAACGCATCAGCGGTGATATCGCTATTTTCTTGAGGCACAGCCACAATTAAATCCGCATTGATGGTAATGTTACCCCCATCGCCACCGGCTCCAGCCTTACCCGCTGTCGTGGAGATTTCACTGTTACGGCGCAGTAGTAATAAATCCTGCACTCGCAACCTGATATTCCCACCATTGCCAACCGCCGTTTCCGCCGTGAGTTTACCTGCGTTATCGAGTTCGACAAAATTAGCGATCGCATTTACATTCCCTGCATCTCCTGCCCCTTGTGAGCGAGCACTCACAACCGCACCATCAGCCACCCGTAGGGAACCTGTCGTAATGTTGATATTACCGCCGTGACCGCTGAATTGCCCCTCCGTATCGGAGAAGAACCCACTCGGAGAGCCTTGAGTCGGGCTAACCCCAGAGAGATTGATAGACTCTGCCCTGACTGTAATATTGCCTGCATTTGCTCCACTGTCTTTAAACGCCATCGGTGCACCAAGGTTACGCTGCCCAAGGATGTAGTGTGCCGCAATGCTTTCCAGAGATAAAGCTGTGTCATAGAGCGCCACCTCATCAATTAAACCGTTGAACGGTTGGTTAAAGAAAGAGGGGTCATTGAAAGCGGGATCGTTGACGTTCCGCCAGTTCCCAATCGCCCCGCTTGGCGCACTGCCTGTAAACGGACCTTGAGAACTGCTAGAGACGGGATTGCCGTTGACGAAAACAGTGCTGGTATCTAACGCTTGGTCGTAACGAACAACAATATGATACCAGTTATCGCCAAACGTGACCGTATCTGGAAGGGTATCTAGATCGTCGTGCAAGTAGCCGAAACGGGTAGACCCATCTTCGTAAACTCGTAAGTGCAGACTTTGATTACTCTGTACGTTGCTGTGCAACCCCAAATAAACCTGTTCTCTTGGGGGAGATGTATTGGGTTTGATCCAGGCTTCCAGTGTAAGCGATCGCCTCTGAAGATCCAATCCTGATCTAGAAGCAATCCTACCGATATCCACAACACCATTGATCCCATCAAACTCGGCGGCTGTCCCCGATACCCCAGCTTGGCGTAAAGTAACGCCGCCCTGATACGTCCCATTGAAGTGATTTCCAGAAACATCCAAGGCAGTTGAACCGCTAGTTTCGTCAAAACGCCAGTAGGAAATGGGATTGTCGGCTTGTACGGCAGCGTTATAGGACGTATTGGCATACTGCTGTGCCACAGTGTTTCCCAGAACGGCTGGGATAAAACCTAACGTTTGCGTTTCTACTCGTCCGCCATTAATTAAGGAGAGGGAAGGAGTTGCGATCGCAATATCCCCACCATTTCCACTCGCCTCCACCCCCACCCCACTAGAAATTACACCATCATTGGCAATAATCGCTGAGTCAGCCGCTTTGATAGTAATGTCTCCGGCATCCCGTTGTCCGAGTGTAGATGCGGAAATAGCACCTCTGTCTCGGACAGTTAGCTGTCCAGTCGAGAGGGTTAAGTTTCCTGCATCTCCCTCCCCACGAGTACTCGCATCTAACCGCGCCCTGTCAGTCACCGAAACAGACTCAGCTTGGATCCTAATCTCACCCCCATTGCCCAAAGCTCCCCCTACCACACTGCTGAATGCCCCACTGGAGTTGCCATCAGCACTCACTCCCCTAAAGGAGACAGCACCCTGGGCGACAATTGTTATCTTTCCTGCATCTCCCTGTCCTCCCGTTCGAGTCACGAGTTGAGCACCGTTAGTTACGGAAAGCGAACCTGTCTGAATATAAATATTGCCCCCATTGCCCAAAGCTCTGCTTTCCACGCTGCTGAAGGCTCCACCGAGTTCTCCACGTTGATTCATCCCATCAAAGGAGACGAAATCCTTGGCGATGATTGTTACATTACCCGCATCTCCCTGTCCCTGAGTTCTGGCAATGAGTCGAGTTCCATTCGTTGCGGAAAGCGAACCCGTCTGAATATAAATATCGCCACCTTTGCCCGTAGCTTCTGAATTCACTCGACTGAGTACCAGTAAATCGTCAAAGACTAGAGAATCGGTGACGATAATCCTCACATCACCTGCATCTCCCCGTCCGATTGTATTGGACTGTATGGAGCCACGAGTGAGAGAAACTGAATTGGCCTTGATGGTAATATTGCCAGCATCGCCAACCGCTCCTCTCTGTACGCTGCTGATGAAATTCCCCCCAAGGGAGGTGATATTATCGGCAATAATCGTGATGTCGCCGCTATTTCCCTGCCCCCAAGTTCTGGCTTCCAGTCTAGAGTTTAGGAAAACTGACTCTGCCTCGATATAGATGCCGCCAGCATCGCCAATTCCGTGTTCTTGCACGTTACTGAACACATTTACTTCGTCCCAGAAGGACGCACTACCACTAGCAAGAATTCTCACACTCCCTGCATTTCCTTGTCCGTCGGTTGTCGCTAGCAGACGAGCTCGGTTACTCACCAAAACCGAATCGGCTTGGATCGTGATAGTTCCGCCATCTCCGGTACTGTTTGGGTTCACTTGAGAGAGGATTGCGCTGTTTCTAGTATCGCTGCTCCCACTCACCAAAACCTGACCTCTGGCAACAATGGACACATCACCCGCATTTCCTCGTCCCGTCGTGCTGGATTGTACTTGTCCGCCGTTCGTGAGGGCAACCGATCCCGCTTCCATCGTGATATCACCTCCTTTACCAAGTCCGGTTGTATCCGTGATCAGGAGGCTATGATCAAGAGCGATCGCCTCTTTAGCAACTAGAACGATCGCGCCAGCATCCCCAGAGGACGAAGAGGTATCAATGCGATCGCCAACGGTGATTCCAGCACGAGAGTCAATCATAACGGAGCTACTACTCCCCGAAAAGCCTCCAGAGGTATCATCGGTGTGAATCGTACCTACGGCAATGGCTCCTGTTGACAAGGATGGGTTGGGGTTGTACTGATTGGTTAAAAATACCACTCCATTGGGCGCTCTCATGGTGACAGTCCCGATGCTAATATCAGCACTCGTTGGCACTAGAGAGTTAGAGGGATTCAAACCATCGAAGTTGCCATTAACTCCAAGGATGCCAATTTCATCTGGACTGATGCCTGCTCTTACATCCAAGGCGGGTTGCCTGCTACCATCAACAGCAAGTGTCATGCCATTCGATCGCGTCAGTTCTTCTGCAAGCGCGTTAACTCCAGTTGTGCCTGTCTCGGTACCTGTAATTGTGACTGTGCCAATATCAACTTGACCTCCAGCTAAGATATGCAAAGACGCTCCTTGGTAGCGGTTGAGTCTGACATTGCCAATTGCTAACAGCGATAAATCTCCTCCAGTCGTTAGTGGGGCTAGTAAATTTAGCTGGTCAGCGATTAGAGTTAAATTTTGCCCTACTGCTATACTCCCAACGTTGGTAATGCTTGCTCTGGGCTGGGTTGAGCCATACTGCAATCCTGGAGTGAGATTAATTGTCAACAGGGGGGGCGCTTGAGGATTCGTAGCGCTGAACAGAATGCCATTGTCAAACACCAAACTCTCTGCTGTCGTTGCCACCAACGAACCTGCAATATCAAGATGGGCGTCGGGGCCAAAGATGATGCCATGGGGATTGAGCAAAAACAAGTTGGCATTGCCCTGCACACCCAACGTTCCCGAAATGCCTGAGGGTTGAGTCCCGGTGACCCGAGTCAGAATGTTTTCAATTCCTGTGAGAGAGGGGCAGCGAGTTTATTTCGCCTCTCCAACAGGAATTGAAAACATTCT
>JAIUYC010000273.1 GCA_020216575.1 Coleofasciculus sp. S288
TAAACCTGGGCCAGTTGCAGCACGACCCCCAGACCCGTCCCAATATCCTGGGGCGAAAGTTTGCCATCATGGTCATGATCCAGAGCATCAAATACTGCATCCGATCCCAGCCACTCTTCGCGGGTAATGAAGCCATCGCCATCTAAATCATAGACTCGGAAGACATCCCGAGCCGCATTGTCGATCGCCTCCTGACCATCAAGACGTGCCAATCGCTCGGTAAGCAGTTTCTCCAGAGCAACCAGCGCCTTCGAGAAACCATTGATGCCCTCCACCAGTTTTTCGGATGCCATGCGATCGCCTTGATGCATCTGGTCAAACGTGGCTTTATCCATGGAAATTTTTTCGATGTCAGCCTCTGCGGCTACAGCTGGATCGAGTTTGCGGGGCAATTCTTCGGTTGTCGATTGCAGTTCCTTCAACAGGGCGGGTGAAATGGTTAGCAAGTCGCAACCGGCTAACTCCGTAATCTCGCCAATGTTGCGGAAGCTAGCTCCCATCACCTCGGTTTTGTAACCAAACTTTTTGTAGTAGTTGTAGATTTGGGTAACCGACAAGACACCCGGATCTTCAGCGGGTGGGTAAGAGTCACGTCCTGTTTCTTTCTTGTACCAATCCAAAATGCGTCCGACAAACGGAGAGATTAGGGTAACACCAGCTTCCGCACAAGCGATCGCCTGATGGAGACCAAATAGCAGGGTGAGGTTACAATGAATCCCCTCTTTTTCCAAGATTTCAGCAGCGCGGATGCCTTCCCAGGTCGAAGCAATTTTGATTAAAATGCGATCGCGAGAAACACCCGCCGCTTCGTACTCAGAAATCAGATAACGTCCCTTTGCGATCGTCGCTTCCGTATCGTAGGACAGCCGTGCATCGACCTCCGTTGACACCCGCCCCGGAATAATTTCTAGAATCTTCAGTCCAAACGAGACAGCCAGACGGTCAAATGCCAGGGTAACAATGTTATCGGCTGGTGCGTTTGCCCCCAGCTCTTGCTTAGCTTGGAGCAAGGTTTTATCCACAATATCCTGATATTCAGGCATCTGAGCAGCTGCGGTAATCAGAGAAGGATTAGTAGTAGCATCTTGCGGCCTAAACGTTTCAATCGCCTTAATATCCCCCGTATCTGCAACTACAACCGTCATTTCCCGCAGTTGCTCTAACAAGTTTTTAGACATGCCTTACTCCTTATGTTCTGTGGTGTAGTGTTCCATAACAATCCTAAATGATTCACGAGAACCTCTCTTTCTCTCCTCTGAGTACTCTGTGCCTGGAGCGGTTCGTTAAAAAAAGCTAATCTCACGAATGAGTTGAGACATGGTGCTAATTGCTAATTGGTGATAGGTGATTAGTCATGAATCATTAGCGATTACCGATGCCCTATGACCCATTACCCGATATTGCATGAATTTTGAGGAAATTCGTGCCTCGTGTCTTATGGGCTGGAATGCCTCCCACGATTAAAACTTTGTCACCAGGCGTAGCGAAACTCCGTTGCACCAAAGCGGTTTCCATCTGTTTGATAATTGCCTCAATCGAATCCTCTTGTTGCTCAAACAAGATTGGTCTCACGCCCCAAACTAGATTGAGTTGGTGGTAAACCTGAATGTTCGGAGTGAAAGCAACAACGGGAACACTGGGACGCTCCGCAGCAGCAAGCTTTGCCGTGTATCCTGATTCTGTCAAGGCGACGATGCAGTGGAGGTCAATCGTTTTATCGATAATATTCAACGCTTCGCTAAGGGCGTGAGTTTCATCAATTTCACTGGGAGGATAATTAACAAACTGAGTTTCTGGCTCTACATCTGTCGCTATTCGTGCCAACATTTTTACGGCTTCTACTGGATACTCTCCTACTGCCGATTCTCCAGACAGCATTACGGCATCGGTGCCGTCAATAATGGCGTTGGCGACATCACTGGCTTCGGCACGAGTCGGACGAGGATTGCGAATCATGCTGTCGAGCATTTGAGTGGCAGTGATGACTGGAATGCTCTTTTGGTTGCACAGCCTGATAATCCGCTTTTGGATGAGCGGCACTTTTTCCGAACTCATCTCCACCCCCAAGTCTCCCCGTGCCACCATAATGGCATCGCACTCATTAACGATTGCCTCTAGATTAGCAACGGCTTGGGGTTTCTCAATCTTGGCGAGCACGGGGATAGTTGCTCCCTTAGCAGCCAAGAGTTCTTTGAGGGTAAGAATATCTTCTGGCCTGCGCACAAAACTCAAGGAGATAATATCTACGCCCTGAGCAATACCAAAGTCCAAATCTTGTTTATCTTTTTCAGTCAGGGACGGTAGCCGCAAATTTAGGGTGGGAAAGTTGGCGCCTTTGCGACTCTTGAGGACACCGCCCTCAATCACTTGGCAGAGTACCGCATTACCAGTGACCTTCTCCACTCGCAGTTCGAGCAGTCCATCATCCAGAAGAACCTGCGTTCCTGGTTCTGCTTCTTCTGCCACATGGGGATAGTCGAGGGGTATGGTATTGGGTTGATGAGTATATTCTGCGATCGCCCTTTGGGCGGTGGCCAAGCCAATCGGCACCAGCGTCACCGATTCCCCGGCGACTAACGTCATGTTCCCATCCGGCAACTGACCCACTCGAATTTTCGGTCCCTGAAGGTCTTGAAGCAGCGTCAGGGGGTTGTCTAATTCCTTTGAAATCGAACGTAACAGCTCGACCATTCGGGCATGTTCCTCATAGCTCCCGTGAGAGAAATTGAGCCGCGCTACGCTCATTCCCGCCTGAATCATCTGCCGAATTACATCGGGCGAGCTGCTAGCCGGACCAATAGTGGCAACAATTTTTGTACGGTGAGTTAGGGGTTTCATAAGGGCAGCTTAGAACCAAAACTGGGCAGCGTTATGAATGATGAGTTATGAGTTAAGTGGGTGCGACATCAGGCTTGAAATTAACTCATAACTCCTAAGCTCAAACCAATTGGGGCATCCTTGTTAAATCCCCTTCCTTAAAAGCAAGAGGATTAATTCAGAACTCAAAACTCTTAACTATAAGAGTCCTTCCTTCTGAGCCATTGAAATCATCAAGTCAACCACACGATTGGAGTAACCCCACTCGTTGTCGTACCAAGCAACGACTTTGAAGAAGTTTGGATTCAGCTCAATCCCAGCCCCAGCATCAAAGATACTAGAGCGCGGATCGCTTTGAAAATCGGTAGAAACTACTTCCTCTTCGGTGTAGCCCAAGATACCAGCCAATGCGCCTTCGGAGGCTTGCTTCATGGCGTCACAGATTTCCTTGTAGCTGGTTGCTTTCTCTGTTTTGAATGTCAAATCCACTACAGAAACATCAGGAGTGGGTACCCGGAACGCCATACCCGTGAGCTTGCCTTTCAACTGTGGTAAAACTAGCGCGACGGCTTTGGCAGCCCCAGTGGAGGAGGGGATAATGTTCTGAGGGGCACCACGTCCACCCCGCCAGTCCTTCTTGCTAGGACCGTCAACGGTTGGCTGTGTGGCAGTCATGGCGTGAACCGTGGTCATCAATCCCTCGGCGAGTCCGAAGGTATCGTTGATCACTTTTGCTACAGGAGCCAGACAATTTGTGGTGCAGCTAGCATTGGAGACAATCTCATCCTTAGCTGGGTCAAACTGATTATGATTGACACCGATTAACAAGGTGGGAACTTTATCGGGGTCTTTCGTGGGGGCGGAAATTATGACACGTTTGGCTCCCGCCTTTAAGTGGTTTGAGGAACCGTCGTAGGTTGTAAATAGACCCGTAGACTCAACGACGTAATCGGCTCCTAGTTTACCCCAAGGCAGTTCAGCCGGGTTCCGGACAGACATGCAAGGAATAAAGTGTCCATCAATTGCAATGCCGTCTGGTTTGGCGTCAACCTTACCGTTGTAGAGGCCGTGGGTTGAGTCGTACTTGAACAGGTACGCCAGGTTATCGGGTGGCACAAGGTCGTTAATGCCGACGAATTCAATGTTAGGGTTTTTGATTCCAGCGCGGAGGACAAGTCGCCCAATGCGACCAAAGCCGTTAATACCGACTTTCAACGTCATAATCAAATCTCCTCAGTTAGTTGTCCACTGCTACAACGTTACTGCTCAATTTTCAAACCAGCGTTTGCCTGAATATATTCTTCCAATTCGATCTGAACTGAATCGGCGTGCCAGATGTTTAGGCAGTAGCCCCCTGAACCAGCTTTACAAGCTAAAACGGAATCCAGTCGAGTATGTCTATCCATTCTTCTGCTTCGCTCGTTTCCCAAATTGTGAAAAGTTCCTGTGCCAATTCACCGATTGTTGCGCTAGGGCGTATCCAGAAGAGTCCTCAAATCTGTCCCCCTGTTGCCCAGTATGCTTCCAGATGTTCTGGCATACTGGTACGGTTGTCCGTCACCAAAATCCGTTGGGATAATTCCAGATAACTTAATATATCTGGATCGAGAGTTCCTAAAGGGGGAGCCTTCGGATCGCCAACTCGCAGAATATCTATGATTGGGTTGAGGCGCAGTACAGCGGTTTTGAGCCGAGGTGACAAATTCTCGTCAATCAAGAAACGGACTTTCATTTTGGACTGGCTTGCTCTTGTGCGCGTTGAGCTTTAATAGCCCTGATGCGTAGAGCCATCGGAGAGGGATTTTTTGCCCATTCTTGATAACGCTGTTCGCGCCACCGCCTCAAGCGCAGCAGGTAAGCATCAATTTCGGCTCGCTTATGGAGATAGTAGGTAATGGTGGCGTAAATTTTCTCTAGACTCAAACTTGGATAGATGGCGGCAATCTCTTCTGGGGTATATCCTTCTAGAAAATACTCCAGCACGTTATCGATGCCGATGCGATGCCCTTTGATGCGGATGTCATCGGGGGATAAAAAATCAAAATAATCTTCGAGTTGCACAGTACTACTTCGAGCGCTGATGTCTATTTTAGGTTTTCTTCGCACAGTCTGAACCTACTATAAAGTGCGAGCGCATTTTCCCCTCGCATACTTACTCTAAAACGCAATCGTATTTCTTATCGGTGTCAGATGCGATCGCAATTTTTAGAGTAAAGCTGGTAGGCGATCGCACTTTCCCCTCACCTATCCACTTAAAACACAGATACCTCTGATACCTCTCCGTCAACTTGGAAGAGAACCCCATCAACAGTCCGTTGGAATAGTGCGCCCCTTTCACCTAAATAGAGGGTGAGCATACTGACATTTTCAAAGGTGACGGTTTGGATGTTCTGGTTTGCACCAGCAGGAACAAACCCCGCTATTGTGCCATCGGTTTCAATGGCTTCAAAGGTGGTGCCAGCGCCTACATCTCCTAATCCACCTTCTCCATCTGGGTCGAAAAACTCGGTATCAAAGAAGGTGACAGTGAGGGAGTCTATAACTTCAGCCAAAGTTGAACTTGAATCGACCTACTTCCAACTGCCCCTGTTCGAGGAGTGGTGTTATTCCATCTGCCTGTAGCGCCACAGGACGGAAGAAAGGTACACCGGCTGGTGTTCCAACATTGAACTCTTCAAACACCACTTCACCCTAGGTATTCTCTGTTCCAGCTACGTCAACGAAGAGGCGGCTCTTGGTGCCAGTAGAGGGGTCTACTAGACTTTCGATGCTCTGAATTAGGGGATTGAGAGTCAAGTAAGAATCAGCTAGGGGTTCATCGAAACCAACATTTGTTTAGGCAGTAGCCCCTAAACTCCAAAAGCCCCTGTGTTCGTATGGTGTAGAAGCAAAGTGCGATAACCTCAATAGCGACTTGGGACAGTGCATTGCTGAACAAGATAGCTGTAACTGATAACTGAGATAACCAGACGCGCTCCCGCTTAACATCGAACTCGCTCTTTGCCCAGATGACGATTTGCACTAATCTTCTTTATAGGCTGAGTGATTCTAAGACTTTCAAGAGTCAAACCTCCAATCGTTATGCCATCTAGAGATGGGTTAAAAAATATGCTTCGCCAACGAACTAGTTCTTTTGAAAAAGTCAACTCTACCGCTTGGATGGTTTTGACTCTAGGAGTCCATCGCTCCAGCATCTTAGTGTAATGAGGAGTTGAGTGCATGAAAACAATAAATCATTGGGGCAAGCCTGTTGCCATTCTGGCTTTAGGATTGAGTACTGTAGGGTATCTGAACGCTCCTTCGACTGCTGTTACCGATACTACGACAG
>JAIUYC010000274.1 GCA_020216575.1 Coleofasciculus sp. S288
TACACCATTAGTCTGGCGGCTCAATTCACAAACCAATTCTTTGATGCCGAAGGCGATATCATTCCCCTTTCAGCGTCGGAAATTAAAGAATTGTTTAAGTCATCCGGCATTCTTGTTTTTCGCGGATTTGGAGTTAATTACAACCAACTGAAAGCCTTTGCCGAACAAGTGAGTTCGAGTTTTGTTCGCGATGAAACTAGACCTGTTGTTGATTCAAACGGCGGAGTTATCCAACTTGTGGATGAAGGAGCTGATTATATTGCTCCTCATTGCGAACACGCCACGACTCCCTTTCGCCCCGATGTCATTTGGTTTTGTTGTGAGGTTCCTGCCGCACAGGATGGAGAAACCTTATTTTGGGATGGTGTGCAAGTGTGGCAAGCATTGAGCAAAGACGTAAAGCAGTTATTTCTTTCCCAGAAAATCAAGTTTTTTCATGAGTTTTCGGTTGAAAACTGGAAGCTTTTTTTGGGAGAACGTGCCACAATCGCTGATGTTCATAAGCTGCTGGATGGTCTTGAGGGGGTTAACTATCGGATTAATGATGATGAGTCTGTCTATATGGACTATGTTTGCTCGGCTGTGGTTAAAACCAAGTATGGTCATGATGATGCTTTTGCCAATAGCCTGCTCTTACAGCATGGGAAAGAAACGGTAACGTTTGAAGATAATTCACCGATCCCTGATGGGGTTATTGATGAAATCAATAAGGTTATGGATAGCATGACTGGAGTTATCGATTGGCAGCCTGGAGATTTAGCGATGATTGATAATTCAAGGTTTTTACACGGTCGCCGAGCATTCGAGGATAACAATCGTAAAATATTTTCTACACTAACGATGTTGAAAGATTGAAAACTTACACATTGAACGATTGTTTTTGTTTTATAGATTTTAAAATTAATGGCGCAATATTTAAACTTATTTAGCTCAAGCTATCGTAACTCTAGCAGAAAAAGACAGAGAAAATTCACAAAAAGACTCGTCCGACTGTTTTCGATAGGACTGAGTATAATCTTTGCTTTGCTGATAGGTACTCATAGTCCTGCCACTGAAATAAGAAAGACTGAAATCCTTTGGGATACTTATGGCATTCCCCATATTTATGCCAAAGATATCGAAAGCCTATTTCACGCTTTTGGTTGGTCGCAGATGCAAAGTCATGGCGACCTAATTTTGCGTCTTTACGGACAGGCGCGAGGGAAAGCGGCCGAATATTGGGGAGAGGACTATCTGGAATCGGATCGATGGGTGCGAACGATGGGAGTGCCTAAGCGTGCTAGCGAATGGTACAAGGCACAGAGTCCGGCGTTTCGCCGCTATCTTGATGCGTTTGCGGCTGGCATCAATGATTATGCTAAGGAGCATGGCGATCGCATCGATGATCAGGTTGAGGCAGTGTTGCCAATAGATGGAGTAGATTTACTCGCGCATACTCAACGGGTGCTGAATTTCACGTTTTTAGTCGATCCCTATCGCGTTGCTTCGGTAACGCAGACAGAGCGATCGCTTGGCTCGAATGGTTGGGCGATCGCACCCTCTCGTTCGGAGAGTGGAAACGCTATGCTGCTGGCTAACCCCCACCTCCCTTGGTCAGATTTCTTCTTATGGTACGAAGCGCAGCTAACTGCCCCTGGTATCAATGCTTACGGCGCATCCCTAGTTGGCATTCCCGTGTTAACCATTGCCTTCAACGACAACCTCGGTTGGACTCACACGGTAAACCGACATGATGGGTGGGATGCCTATGAACTGACACTGGTGAACGGCGGCTATCGCTTTGACGGCAATGTTCGAGCATTTGATACAGAAGAACAAACCCTTAAAGTCAGGAAGGATGACGGTTCCCTGCACAAGGAACCTTTTGCAGTCCGGCATTCCCTACATGGACCCGTTATCACCCAGAAAGACGACAAAGCGATCGCCTTGCGTGTCGTTGGACTTGATCAACCGGGAGCGCTTGAGCAGTGGTGGAATATGGCACGAGCGAATAACCTAGCTGAATTTGAGGCAGCGATCGCTCCTGTGCAGATTCCGATGTTTACAGTCATGTATGCTGATCGCGATGGGCATATCATGCATCTGTTCAACGGCAGAGTCCCCGTTAAAAAGGAGGGGGATTTTGAATACTGGGAGGGCATAATCCCCGGTGATACTTCAACGACATTATGGACTCAAACCCATCCCTATCAAGATTTGCCCCGCGTACTCGATCCACCCAGCGGTTGGTTACAAAATGCCAATGACCCACCTTGGACAACGACATTTCCCGTTGCGATCGCGGCCGATGATTATCCGCCTTATATGTCGCCTCGCAATCTGATGGATTTCCGGGCGCAGCGTTCAGCTCGGATGCTAATGGAGGATGAACAAATCTCATTTGACGAGATGGTTGAGTACAAGCACTCGACGCACATGGAACTGGCAGATCGCATGCTTGATGACCTGATTCCTGCTGCACGGCAGCAGGGTGGTGAATTAGCTCGTCGTGCTGCCGATGTACTCGATGCTTGGGATAAAAAGGCTGATGCGGATAGCCGTGGTGCAGTACTTTTTGCGACTTGGGTCGAACAGACCGATTTCCTGCCGACGTTTACCACCCCCTGGAGTGAGGATTCTCCCCTCACTACACCCGATGGTTTACCCGATTCCACGGCGGCTGTAAAAGCGCTCGAAGCGGCGGCGGCCAAGGTAGAGGCAGCGTATGGCAGCTTAGATGTACCGTGGGGAGAGGTCTTCCGGTTGCGCTACGGTGACGTAGACTTGCCAGCCAATGGCGGCCCCGGTTACTTGGGCATTTTCCGGGTTCTTAATTTCGCTCCCACTGAAGACGGGCATTTTCAAGCGGTCGAGGGCGATAGTTATGTGGCGGCAATTGAGTTTTCCAATCCAGTACGGGCGAAGGCTCTTACCAGTTACGGCAATGCCACGCAACCCCATTCTCCCTATCAGGGCGATCAATTGCAACGATTTGCTCAAAAGCAGTTGCGGCAGGTTTGGCGATCGCGCCAAGAAATCAAAGCTCATCTAGCAGCGCGAGAGGTGTTCTGAGTCAGAAAACTATGCTCAAAATTCCCCTCAAACAATACTGGAATTTATTGGTTGACTATCTGTTGCCCCAACGGCAGCGCGTTTTTCTGCTGGCGATCGCGCTACTGAGCAACATTGGCTTGCAAATCCTCAACCCGCAAATTCTGCAATACTTCATCGACACTGCCGTTGCGCGTGGCTCCTCACAAACCTTATTCAATACTGCTGTCCTGTTTACCGTCATAGCGCTGGTAGCTCAAGTCCTGACGGTTATTGCAACCTACTTAGGCGAAAATGTCGCTTGGACAGCCACCAATGCACTGCGAGCTGACCTAGCCGAACACTGTCTGAATTTAGACCTCTCCTTCCATAAATCACGCACACCTGGGGAATTAGTTGAGCGAATTGACGGGGATGTAAACGCTCTTTCCCGATTTTTCTCCAAATTTACAATTTACGTCTTGGGCAACATTCTTCTGCTGGCGGGTATACTCATCGTCCTTTTCTTAGAAGATTGGCGAGCCGGTTTAGCCCTGACTCTGTTTACCCTAGCCGCGCTGAGTTTCCTAACTCGTCTCCATTCCTATGCCGTCCCGTCTTGGATTGCTTTGCGCCAAATCCATGCCGAATATTTCGGTTTCTTGGGTGAGCAACTGGCTGGCTTTGAAGACATTCGAGCCAACGGAGCGATCGCCTACGTCATGCATCGCTTCTATAAACTACTGCAAAATTGGCTCCCTATCTATCACAAAGCTCGCCTCGCCGGTACTGCTCTGTGGGCGTCATCGGTCGGCTTATTTACCATCGGTAGCGCTATATCTCTGGCTGTCGGGGCTTATTTGTGGAACACAGCAGCGATTACGATTGGAACCGTCTATATTCTGTTCCACTACACCAATCTTCTCCGCCAACCTATCGAACAGATTCGAGAGGAGTTAGAAGACTTACAGCAAGCAGAAGCCAGTATTCTCCGCATCAAGGAGTTATTGCAAGTCAAATCTCGACTGAGTACGGGTGGAGAGACGCCACTCCCAACAGGTGCGTTGTCCGTAGCTTTTGAGAATGTTTCATTTAGCTATGAAACTAGTAGCGAGAGATTGGTAACGGGTAACGGGAAACTCTCCCCATCCCCAGAATTAGTCCTGCAAAATGTCTCCTTTCACCTGCCACCCGGCCAGGTGCTGGGATTACTGGGACGCACGGGCAGTGGTAAAACAACACTAGCGCGTTTGTTGCTAAGGCTCTATGAGCCTCAATCTGGTTCAATCCGCTTGGGCGATATCGCTATCAACGAGACTCCCTTGAACGATTTACCGCAACGAGTGGGACTGGTCACTCAGGATGTACAGCTATTTAAAACGACGGTTCGCAATAATTTAACCTTTTTCAACCCCAAAATCGGAGACGAACAGATTCTTTACACTCTATCGGTGCTGGGACTCTCCGGATGGTTGGAATCATTACCCAATGGATTAGATACCCCATTAGGACTTGACAGTGGTGGTCTTTCTGCTGGTCAAGCACAATTACTTGCCTTCGCTCGCGTTTTTCTCAAAGACCCTGGCTTAGTCATTCTTGACGAAGCCTCCTCCCGTCTCGACCCCACAACCGAGAACCTGATTGAGCGTGCCGTGGACAAACTACTATTAGGACGCACGGGAATTATCATCGCTCACCGTTTGGCGACCGTGCAACGAGCCGATCAAATCTTGATTTTAGAAAATGGCAAGGTCATTGAATATGGCGATCGCAAGCACTTAGCCAATAATTCTAATTCCCGTTTTGCTCAGTTGTTAAAAATCGGCTCGACAAACGTATTGGTCTAATACTATAGCCAGTCTATTTGATTCGTGAACATACGGGCAAGGAAAGGGAACTGAGTTTTCTAGAATTCCCAATTCCCCATTCCCAATTCCCCATTCCCAATTTTTTATGCCACCAACAAAAAAAGTATCCATTTGGACATTATTTTGGCGAATGGTGCGCTATCAACCGAAGCTGTACCTAATTGATAGCGTTTTCTGGGTTTTAATCTTCAGCTTCCCCCTAATTCCAGGCTTGATTATCAGTGAATTTTTCGACACACTAACAGGTTCCTCGCAACTGAGCTTCTCCCCTTGGACATTAATTGCTGGGTTACTCGCTACAGCAGTCGGGCGAGTCATCGTCATCTTCTTGGGTCGCCTGACCAAAACCCAGCACCGTTTTGCCATGAGTGGATTGCTGCGGCGCAATCTCTTGGAAGCGTTGCTTTATCGTCCCGGTGCTCTACCTTTAACGGCATCGGGGGAAACGCTTCAAACTGTATCGTCCGGTGAGGTTATTAGCTATTTTCGTGATGATGCCGATCAGATAGAAAGCAATGTAGTTTGGACATCAGAACTGATTAGTGAGGGGTTATTTGCCTTTGGCGCTGTTGCCATTTTACTGAGCATCAATGTACAGATTACGCTCTTTGTCTTCCTCCCCCTGGTTGTCATGGTGGTGGTTGTCCAACAAGCCCAAAAGCGCATCAAACGGTATCGACGAGCTAGTCGGCAAGCTACCCAGGAGGTGACAGGTATCATCGGCGAAATGTTTAACTCCGTGCAAGCCATTAAAGTAGCGGGAGCGCAAAAAGAGGTACTTGACTATTTTAGGCGTGTTAATGAGCAACGCCGCCAGACGATGTTAAAAGACCAGTTATTAACCTCTTTTTTAGATTCAATTTTTGAGAATACCGTCAGTATTGAAACAGGTCTAATCTTGCTTTTAGCGTCCTCATTGATGCAGCGCAGTGCAGGTCAGCTCACGGTGGGGAATTTTGCTTTATTTGTTTACTATTTATCGTTTGCAACGTCCTTTTTTAACTCGGTTGGTGAATTCATGGCCTTGTCAAAACAAAGCGAAGTCTCTTTTGAGCGTATGGGTTCGTTGCTTTCTGATGCCTCGCCAGAGCCGTTAGTCCAGCACAATCCACTTTATCTGAATGACTTATTGGGTCGTAAACAAAAACTGCTATCCTTAGAGCGATCGCATGGAAATCAAAGCATACGCTTGCATGAACTAACCGTATCTAACTTAACCTATCTTTATCCCGACACTAACCGGGGAATTAG
>JAIUYC010000275.1 GCA_020216575.1 Coleofasciculus sp. S288
AGGTGGCAGAAAGGAGTTTAAAGTACGATCGCGAGACGAAAGCCAAAGCCTTCAAGCCAAGAATTCATCGACTGCCACACTGAAACCGGGTAAGACAGTTTGAGTGCTAACCACTTCCCCCGAAATAAACACTAATCTTTTGTTGTGAGTGGTAACAATTATCCAACGACTTTCAGGAAATACGAGCCAAACTTCTTCACCGCCAGACTGCAAATATTCTTGAGCTTTAGCAAGTACATCTTCAGCTAAATCTGTAGGTGAAACGATTTCAGCACTCAAGGGAAAACTTTGAGGAAGTACTTTAGCATCGCCATATTGGGCAACTAATTCTGGTGTTAGATAGGCAACATCAGGAGAACGACCTTGCTTGTTAGTACGACAGGGTACTTCTGTATAAACTTCTCCTCTCTGTCCACTGGAGTCTTTGTAATTTCTCCAGTAGAAGTATAGATTACCCTGAATTCGACTATGCTTTAGGGTCATACCATTTTTTTCTATTAATTCCCCATCAATCCATTCTGTACCAACAGGGGGATTTTCCATCCAGTCTTCTAGAGAGATGGATTTATTTGAGACAACTGTAGAAACTACCATTGCGATCAATTCTCCTTTGCAGTTTTTACTAAAGCTTAGTGCATTAGCGAAGCTATGCCGTAGGCTTCTCGCTCTCATGCTTAGGTAAGTAGGGCATGTTTGCTTACCTCCTTATCAAGGCAGCCGTCCACGAGCTATCGCTCACAACAAAGGGATGAAAATTACTCTCCCCCTGCCTCCGGGAGCTCCCCCTGCTATTTTCAGGTTAGAAAGTGCGATCGCTCACGACCTTGCTCGCTTTAGCTGTCCGCGTCACAATGAAGAAGAGCAAATATTCCTATCGTTGTGTAACAAAGTCTCTAGAAAATGGCGCTGGAACAGCTATCTAAAACCTCCCCAACAACTCAGCAAGGCTTTGATTATGACCTGGCAATTGTCGGCGGCGGGATTGTAGGGGCGACACTCGCCTGTGCTTTAAAAACTTCTGGGCTAAGTATCGTCTTAATTGAAGCACAGCCTCTGTCAGTGGAGGCACTCAAACCCCAAGCCTACAATCTCTCGTTGCTGTCGGGGCGCATTTTTGAGGGAATTGGGGTTTGGGATAAAATGCTACCTCAGATGACGACCTATCGGCAAATTCGCCTCTCGGATGCTGACCATACAGGTATCGTGCAATTCCATCCTAACGATTTAGGTACGGATGCTCTGGGCTATATCGGGGAACACCGTTACCTGCTGAAGTCGTTATATGAGTTTCTGGAAGATTTCCCCAATGTTAGCTGGTTGCGTCCTGCTGAAGTGGTGGCTGTCGAGTATCAGGCAGATGGGGCAGAAATTGAGGTAAAGGTAGCAGGTGAAAGCCGTCAGCTACGATCGCGTTTAGTTGTAGGAGCAGATGGAGCGCGATCGCACATTCGGACAACGGCGGGTATTAGCACCAAAGGCTGGCAATACTGGCAATCTTGCATAACAGCACGGATTAAAACCGAAAAGTCCCACAATAATACCGCCTTTGAACGCTTCTGGCCGAGTGGTCCAATGGGCGTGCTGCCGCTATCTGAAAATCGCTGCCAGGTAGTATGGACTGCTCCCCACGCCGAAGCCCAAGCCTTAAAAGACTTAGACGAGAACGAGTTTCTGAAACTACTGGAACACCGCACGGGAGGGCTTTTAGGGCATCTGGAATTGGAGAGTCCGCGCTTTATGTTCCGGGTACAATTGATGCAGAGCGATCGCTATACGCTCCACCGCTTAGCCCTGATTGGCGATGCTGCTCACTGTTGTCATCCGGTTGGCGGACAAGGGTTAAACTTGGGCATCCGTGACGCTGCTGCCCTAGCACAAGTGCTGCAAGATGCAGCTCAACGAGGTGAAGATATTGGAGACTTACGAGTACTCAGACGCTACGAACGCTGGCGCAGGCTAGAGAACTGGACTATTTTAGGCTTTACTGATTTTCTAGATCGGATGTTTTCCAATCACTGGTTGCCTGCTGTAGTGGTTCGGCGGTTGGGTTTATGGATGCTGCGAACGGTGAATCCGTTGAAGCTCCTAGCATTGCGTTTGATGACCGGTTTGTTGGGACGTCCTCCCCAACTGGCTCAACGTTAACTTTCCTTGATATACTCTCCCGGTTGAAACGCAGGGGATTCTAGGCTCTCTTCAGTGATTGATGGAATCCTTATTTTCTCTCCTTTCTCTACAGAAAAGGAGCTAAAACTTCTAGAATGAAATTATACTGGGTTGAATTCAATCCTATCCAGGAGAAAAAACAATGGAAAGTTTTAACGAGTATCATTTAGACCCCAAGCAGTTCCCTTTTCTGAATAACCTTAAAGAGAACTGGCCATTCATTAGAGATGAATTCATAAACTTTAAGCATAAAGCCTCTAAGGAAGAGTTGCAGTTTTCCTTTGACGTTATGGGGCCTAAAAGTAAAACAATTAAAACCAAAGGTAATGCAAAATATAGCGCTTTTGGTGTGCTATTTCAAGGAATGTTTATTGAAAACTATATTTTATCCCATCAAATTCAATATCCTCAGTATGAGTTACAAGATGTACCAGAAAAAGCACGGGAATTAAGAGAAAGATATTTTCCAAAGTTAACTAAAGCGATAGAAGAATCAAATGCGATCAATGACAACGGGATCAGAAACGTATACTTTGGTACATTTCATCCCGGGCTAGATATCAAACTGCATGTGAACCATAACCCGCACATGAATCGCGGCTATCTAGGGTTGATTGTGCCTGATGGAGATGTGGCGATGAAAATATGCCATGACAAGCTTTATTGGCATGAAGGCGAATTTTTGGTTTTAGATCATAGCTATCCCCACTGTCCACATAATTACACCGATTACGACAGGACTGTTTTGGTTGTAGATTTCTTTAAAACTGATAAACCTAGAGAAGAAGTGATACAGATTGAACAGGAATTAGTCAGACAACGGATGCAAGAAAATCCTTACAGCTTAGGTGTTTTTGGTAAAAGTGATAAAGCTAAAATAGAAGACTTTATTAAATATGGTTTAAGTCATCAGTTGGAATGGGATAAAGCTTTAGAAGCGTAATTTGATACAGCCAAGAAGACTAGTGTGAGAGGTTTCATGTCTGAATCTCCTGTTTTCGATAAAGTGATCAAAAATGTTCGGGTAGTTCGTCCCAATCAGCAATCGGTTGACTTGCTGGATTTGGGGATTAAGGATGGCAAATTTGCTGAAATTTCACCCGAAATCAGCCCTGACCAGACAAAAGACGTGTTTGACGCGAAGAACTTGCTGGGGTTTCCTGGTGTGGTTGACGCACACATGCATATCGGTATCTATCAACCTCTCGACCAAGATGCCGTTACTGAAAGCAAGGCGGCGGCGATGGGTGGGGTGACAACCAGCCTGAATTATATCCGCACAGGTCAGTACTACCTGAACAAAGGAGGTTTCTACAGGGATTTCTTTCCAGAAGTGTTGGCGCTTTCAGAGGGTAACTTTTTCATTGATTACAGCTATCACATCGCGCCGATTAGCAGTAAGCATATCGATGAAATGCAACTCCTGTTTGATGAGTATGGTGTCTCATCATTCAAAATCTTTATGTTTTACGGTGGCTATGGGTTGCATGGACTCTCAGACCAACAAAACCTCTTCTTGATGATTAATAAAGAGGAACGGTACGACGTTGCTCATTTTGAATTTATTATGCGCGGTCTGACTCGGATGATGGAACAATACCCCGAAGCGCGGGATTACATCAGCCTTAGTCTGCATTGTGAAATTGCCGAGATTTTGAACGCTTATACCAAAATTGTTGAACGCGACTCTCAACTAACGGGACTCCATGCCTATAGCGCTGCCCGTCCGCCTCATTCCGAAGGGTTAGCAATCTGTATCGCCTCTTATCTCGCCCACGAAACGAATTGTCTCAATATCAATCTACTGCATCTGAGTTCCCAAAAAGCGATCGCAGCTGCCTTGACCATGCAAACTGCTTTTCCTCATATCAACTTCAGGCGCGAAGTCACCGTTGGGCATTTGCTGCTGGACGTAGATACCCCCAATGGCACTTGGGCAAAAGTCAACCCCCCTATCCGTCCCCGCGCTGATGTGGAATACTTGTGGCAAGCTGTACTAAATCGCCAGGTTGATTGGATTGTCAGTGACCATGCTTGCTGTTCGGCAGAACAAAAAGTGAGTGCCAAAAACCCCAATAATATCTGGCTCGCTAAGTCGGGTTTCGGGGGTACGGAATATTTGCTTTCTGGGGTATTCAGCGAAGGCAGCAAGCGCGGTATGTCCTACAATCACATGGCTGAGTTGTTGTGTTGGAACCCAGCGCAGCGCTTTGGTTTGTTGGAAAAGGGCGACATTGCTGTTGGGTATGATGCCGACTTGGTACTTTTAGACCCAAACGAAACCTTTGTGGTTCGCGCTGTAGAGTCAGAGTCGCAGCAAGGTTATACGCCGTTTGAAGGTGTGGAGTTGACGGGGCGAGTGAAGAGTACGTTTTTGCGGGGTAATTTGATTTGCGACAAGGGACAAGTTCTCGGTTCTCCCAGCGGGCGCTATCTGAAACGACCCTATTGAAAAGGGGTGCATCCCAAAGTTGCACCGATAGTTTTGAGAAGGGACAAAGGAGACAAGGAAGACAAGGGGGACAGTAAAGATATTTTTGCAAAAATGGGATGCTCCCATTGAAAAGTACCTACGAGGGTACTATTAAAGTCTAGAGAAAAGTCTCCTAATCTCGCTCATCAGCAATCATACCAAGCACTAGAGATAAAGGCAGCACAGGAAACACCTCCCTCATAATAATGATTTGATGAGTAACCACGTTAACAGTAACCGAGGGTGCTGAAATGCTAAGAATCTTGGATAAAAGTGAACATGTATTAACACTTCAAAATGGGTCTGTAGATTTTTGGTTTAGTCACATTTATATGCTCTTTAGCTACCCATTATTAATGGCCTGGCTAGGCATAGTGATTATTAATCGCTTTGGCATAGGGTGGAGTTTTCTTTTCTTCCCCTTAGCAATAGGAGGATTTTGGCTCTTGTTGCAGTGGACATGGGAAAGTAATGAAGTTAAAACTTGTAGTTTCAGCAAAGCGCTTGACAAGGTAACGTTCAAATTTAAAGGTCTACGACCCAGAACCATAGATTTGCCGCTCTCTGAAATTAAAGGAGTTGAGGTGAGACGAAGAATAGGGGTTGCCTATGGAGTTGCACTTGAATGTCACCAACTTGGGCTTTTAATGAGATCAGGGAAAACTGTCCTTCTGTCAGAAGAGTATCCTACTTTCCAGAGAATAAGGCTTGAGGAAATCGCTAATCATATTCGAGACTTTCTAAGAATCAACAATCGATAATTGTAGATGGCGTCTAGGCTAAATATAACGATTCTCGATCCTTGTAAAATATACCTAGATTCACAGTCCGAATACAATGATCGCATAGAAAAGTAGGTAATCAAGAATGGCAGAAATGCAGCCAGAAACAATGGAAGTTGCTCAGCGAGCATTTAAACAGTTTACTCATGGTTTAGCAACAGGCGCGTGGCAACCCTTTGTGGACATGCTCACCGACGATTTCACCTTCTGGTTCCCAATGGGAAAATTCCACGGCTTAAATGTTGGTAAAGAGCGAGCCAGCGAATTTTTTGAATATGTTTCAGAAGCCTTCCATGGCGGACTTTCTGTTACACTCGATCGCGTCACCAGCAACGACACTACAGTTGTGTTCGAGTTCCGGGATGAGGGGTTGATGTGGGGCGAACCTTACAAAAACCGAGTAGCCGTTTCCTTTGATGTTCGAGGGGACAAAATCTGTGCCTATCGCGAGTACTTTGGTAGCGATGGTAAATCGAACTAATTTTAAAACTTAAAATCCCCCTACATTGACGGCGGGGGATGAGCTGAACTAGTTTTTGTTAGCGCACGAATCTAATTGTCCAAAAATCCGTCGCTAAATTGGGATTCACGATATAGGAATAGGGCATTGTAAAGTAACCTCCTATACCCCATTCAGCTCCCCAAGAGTTTCTAATGATAAATCTCTGTTGAGCATCATCATAGCCAACAGCTAATAC
>JAIUYC010000276.1 GCA_020216575.1 Coleofasciculus sp. S288
GCGCAGCGTCACCCCATCGGTTAAGTCCCCGTAGTGCAAGAACAACCTAGCGTCTTGATTGTGAGGGTCTACGTAGATGTGGTCAATGCGGTCGGTGTTAAAGGTGGACGTCCGCCGGATAATGCCATGAACCTCATAGCCTTTTTCCAGCAACAATTCACTCAAATAAGAGCCGTCTTGTCCTGTAATGCCCGTAATTAGCGCTCGCTTGGGTTGCGTCATTCTTAAAATTTCCTGTAACGAATATGGAGACTTGCGGCTGACACCCCAACAACGTCGTTGAGAGGTGGCAAATCACTCCCTAAGCTAGCCTAAAATTTTTGGGATGGCTCTAGTCCAGAATGCCTGAATAGGCAGTCTGTTTGAGTAACTGAGAGGCACGCAGAGAAATTTCTAGATATCCGATGAAGGGCGACGGGGGAGCCACATCCTCTCGTGGGTGTGGGGGAAAGTCGCCCCCACCGAGAGAGTTCATGGTTGATAGTTGATAACTCTCTTTTGTCACTTTCGGAAAATCACGCTTGAAGCTAAATTCCGAAAGCTTTCCTAGTTAAGGATTTGAGCGGTGAGTTTCTGATAGAAACTAAAAAATGTAGCCCCATTGGGAAAACTGCCGTCAAATCAGGGGCTCAGCGTTTGCGATCGCCCAGAGTGACACAAGAGAGTTAGTTCATAGCCATGAACCATGAACCATGAACCATGAACTATGAACTGTATGTGTTCCCTTTAATAAGCCCCATTATTTTTGGGGAACAAAACTACACCAAATGTTTTCACAATTAGCCATATATCTAGCCAAAAGTTTCGACGATTGACGTAGTAAACATCGATCTGAACACGATGATGGTATGGGATATCATTGCGACCAGAGACTTGCCATAAGCCAGTAATTCCAGGTCGAATTGTTAGAACTTTGTCCATATGCTGTCCGTATTTGGGCAGTTCCTCAGGTACTAACGGTCGAGGACCAACAACACTCATATCTCCCTTCAGAACATTCCAGAATTGAGGAAATTCATCCAGGCTAGTCAGCCGTAAAAATTTACCAATTGCTGTAATTCGAGGGTCTTGTTTGAGCTTGAAATTATCCTCAAATTCCTCTCGCAGATGAGGGTATGTTGCCATTATGTCTGGCAACATTTCGTCTGCATTTGCCACCATCGTTCTGAATTTGAGACAACTAAACGGTTTGTAATTTTTACCTACCCGTTCCTGGAAATAAAAAATTGGTCCAGGTGAGCTGATGGCAATCAGCACGGCTAAAACCAGGTAAACGGGAAAAAACAAAACTAGAACCGATAGCGAAAATACGATATCAAACAGCCGTTTGGCGAAGTCTCCGTCTACGCGATGTTGAGATAGAACTCTGTGTTTGCTTCGAGAGGCGAGTGGCTGAGAACCTCGCTTCACGAACGCTCGCAACATCTTGACGGAGATAAGTTGGCTTTCGGCAGTCATCTTACTCCTTCACTTCACACCACACGTCACGATCATAAGGCTAGAACAGGTTGGCTACGGCGCATAGCGCTCATAAAACTGGAATTTGTCAGGAGAAAATTGCAATGGGGGGTTCTGATAGCAGTGTTCCAGAAAAGCCAGATAGCGATCGCTAAAGACTTTCGGGGCAAATTCAGCCGCATTCAGTCGGCTCTTCTCTGGATTAAACTTTCCTTTGAACTCCTCAAATGTGTTCACGGCTTCAATCAACGCGGCTGGAGTTTGGGTTAAAAAGAACAGACCTGTGCCGCTGTCTGGATGTTGCCGAATATCTCGAATGGTTTCTAGCGCACCGCCAGCGCCGTAGGCAATAACGGGTGTGCCGCAGGCTTGAGCCTCTACTAGGGCAATGCCAAAATCTTCGCAGGCAGCGTACACAAAGGCTTTGGCTTTAGCCATGTACTGTTCGACCACGCTATTGGGCTGGAACCCCAACACCTGTACGTTAGGTCGTGCCAGGTTGCGAATTGCCTCCAACTCCGAACCCTCACCAATCACAACAAGGGGAAGTCCCAACTGGTTGAAGGCTTCAACGATTAAAGAGACTCGCTTGTAACTCACCAGTCGGGAGACTGTAAGATAAAAATCGTCTTTTTCAGCCTGGAAAGGAAATCGCTCAGTATTAACCGGCGGGTAAATCACCTCTGCCTGACGCCGATAGCAGCGCCAAATTCGGCGTGCTGTGTGCTGAGAGTTGGCAATAAAGTAGTCCACTCGGTTTGCTGAAAGGACATCCCACTGACGCAACTGATGGAGCAGATAGCGGGTAATCAAGCCTTGAAGTCCCTGCCCCATTCGGCTGCCACGCAGGTAATCAAATGTCAAATCCCAGGCATAGCGCATGGGTGTGTGGCAGTAGCAGATGTGTAGCTGGTGCGGTGCTGTCAGGATTCCTTTGGCGACGGCGTGGGACGACGAGAGAATGACATCATACTCCCGCAAGTCCAACTGCTCGATCGCCAAGGGCAATAGCGGCAGATAGTTCTGGACACCATTACGGGCAAAGGGCAAGTGTTGCAGGAAAGTGGTGCCAATCGATCGCCCAAACAGATAACTCTGGGGATTGGTAGATTCAAAGTCAATCAGGGCATATAGATCCGCATCAATGTGCTTGAGGATTTCTTTGACGACCAGTTCTGACCCACCAGTCGCTTTGGGCGTCAGCCACTCATGAACCAAGGCATATTTTAAGGACATTTAATCAGACTATGGTGCAGACAGAGTAAGAGCTTACCGCAAGGTGAAGAATCAAGGAATCAAGGAATCAAGGAATTGAGAATCGCGATCGCAAAGGGTAACTTTACCTCGGACAAACCTCCCCGCTTGGGTGTAGCATTCCGATTAAAGCGATCTCTTGTCAGTAGACTTTCAGAAAACGGTTGAGGTTTCTATGGGTCGTGCTTCAAAACTCAAGCAACAACGTCGCCTTCATCCCCAAGAAGTTTCCCATGGCACTCCCTCGAATGCCAAATATTTGCTCTTTGAACCCAAGAACAGCAATTACTTAGCCTCGTTGGAGGCATTAGGAGGGATGGAACGATTGGATTGGTGTCCCCATCCAGGGGGAGCACACAAGTTTCCCTCATTTGGGCAAGCGCAGGCCCAGGCCAAGCGGCTTGCCAAGAACAGAGGATACAGCCTACAAATTATGGAACTGATGGAAACAGAAGGTCAACTTAAGGCAGAACCAATCGCAGAAGTACTTCCCTGAACTGATTAGATTTGCCTCCACTTTGTATCTCACGCCTGGTGTGGTCATCAGTAGTTGGTTGAGGCTCACGCGGGGACGCGGGGACGCGGGGACGCGGGGACGTGGAGAAATTGTCTGCACCTCACCAACTGGTTTTGACCGCACCCTCCCACGCGAGTTGAGGTCTACCTGTCGTGTTTACCGACAAATAAATCGAGTGGTAAATGGCCATACATCTCGTTGATTCCCCCTTCATAGGCAGATTGGTAAGATACCAAGACTCCTCGGTGCGTTCCTGTGTAGGAATCGAGATAACATAATCCTGTCTTGGGGTTGAATTTGATATAAACGGAACCTTCAACTGGCGTGAGTTCGACATTGGATTCGCAGCCTAAAGCTTCTGAATAGCTTTTTAGGGCTAATAATCCTTGAGCAGTTGAATCAGCGCAAATTCCTAGGATTTGGTAATCTGAAACCTCAGCTAGCAAACGAAGCGCTTGCTGGAGCAGGACTTTTTCAGATTCCGAATTTACGGTTTTGCCTTCAAGACAGTTGAATGGCTTGAGGAGATTTTGCGCCTCTTGAACGGTGAGATTTGTTGAGCTTTGAGCAGACATAAATTTCTGATATCCGTGCTTTATAAGTTACTAGTCACAGGCTTGCTAACTGATGCTTACAGTAGATAGATTTCACATTTTTTACTTATAATGTTAAGTCTAAAATGGTTGTCAAGGGTGATGTAAGAATGATGTTTATCACAACTCTTGCTTCTATTTTCAATGGTAAGAAGTTTGAAGTAAAGTGAAATCAAACCCCACCTAATCTTCGCTACTTGACCAGCTTGACAAAAATAACCCTTGCTGTATGGGGTTTAAGCGCTTAGTCTGGAAAAGACGGCTTCCAGAGGTAAGTCATGACAGACAAAGGGCAAGAGCCGATCCAAGTAGAACAACTAGAAACGAATCCTTTATTTCCTAGCGGGGAGTGGGAAGGATTTTACACCTATGCATTTGGACCCGATGTTCGCCGTTACATGATGTCTTTTGCGCTCACGTTTAAAAACGGAAGGGTTAGTGGCAGTGGCATAGATGACATTGGTCGTTTCATCTGGCATGGAAGTTACGATACTGAGCAACTGCGCTGCTGGCTACAAAAGCGATATCTCACTCACAGCGTCTCCTATGATGGCTATGTTGATGAAAATGGCATTTGGGGGAGTTGGGAAATTCCACCCTACAGTCGGGGCGGTTTTCATATTTGGCCTAAAGGACTCTCTGAAAATGTGATGCTTGAGGATACGGAGACAATTCCAGAGTCCGTTACGTTTCCAGAACTAGTGAACCTCTGAAAGTCAGGGTAGGGTAACATAACTGCAACCCTAATTCTGTCATCAATTGACGCATTCTCCAATAATTTTATATGACAATGCGATTACTGAGGTTTTTAATAAACGATTTTTCGGCTGCTATTGCCGGAGCAGCACTGACAACTTTATTAGCAACTCTATCATCACCTGTTCAAGCTGTCACATTAGTCACCGAGCGGTCTGCTTTGG
This sequence comes from Coleofasciculus sp. S288, assembly GCA_020216575.1. GTDB lineage: Bacteria > Cyanobacteriota > Cyanobacteriia > Cyanobacteriales > Coleofasciculaceae > JAIUYC01. The sequence goes on from JAIUYC010000276.1 coordinate 4,743, forward strand.
GCGGTAATGACCAGATTGATTGGTCTAGCTTGGGTCGAGTGTTTAACCCTTTTGCTCCCGATCCTTCTGCTTATTTAGCCAACTCTTTCTTCGCAGAAACTGAAGGGAATCTAGGGCTGAATTAGGAGAAGGGATAAATTCTGCTTATCTGAACTGATACGCTGGTCTTTGATAACCCGCAACTTGGGTTATTGGCTGCTAATGGGAACCCAAAATCAAGGAACGGGTATCCATTCATAAGAAATGCTTTCATATTTTTTTGGAACGAAAAGACGTTTGTTATAAATGAGAACCTATTCACAAGGAATGCCTTCATCTTTCTTTGATACGAGAAAACGTTTCTTATGAATGAGAACCCAAATTCAACAAATAAGAACCCGAATTCAACGAATGAGTATCCGTTCGTTATCATTAGGTTCACTTTCCTTTGGAACACGAACGGCTTACCTATGAATGGTTTCCCAAAACCAAGATAGAAAATCCCGGACGCATGAAACCTAAACCCACAGCCGAGTCAAGCGATTCGCTTACGCGATAGCTTTGCTTCACGCACACATTCAAGTGCTCTTGTACGAGTAATGCCACCATCTGGATAAGTACTTGTTTCTCAAGGATTCAAGGATTCAGGATGGGGGTTAGAGCGAGAACAAAACCAGGTAGTACGTCTTCGCCAGAAAGAGTAGGTGGTTGGTCAATTGTAAAGTGTAGCTGTCAAACCCGCATTGCTGATGCCGATGAAGCCACCCGTTGGGGGCATAATTATCAGTTCTCCTTAGGCCGTTAGCTCCAACCGCCATTCTTGATTAGCCACACACAGTTGATAAAACTGCTCATCTGTCAGACCTACAGCAGGGGGTACATTCAGAGTCAGAGTTTCCATCGGTAATGCGATCGCCTTCAGGGTTAATTTTATTATGGGCGAATCGTATTTCCTCCACGCTGTTGTATTTGGCGATCGCGAAGTGAGAAGAGCGATCACCCTTAGCGTTACCGTAGCGTCGCGCAGATCGCCAAGCTAAGACAGCAGCTCAAGGTCATCATTGTTGATGAACACATTGCTGACTTGTAGCTGAGTTGTACTTGAGTTGGGCTGGGTCGTGAGGAAAGACGGTTATAGTTTGAGTAACTCATCCTTAATCTTTCTGTCACCCTTCAGGGTTTCGCCCTCATCCCCTAACCCCTTCTCCCAGAGTTGGGAGAAGGGGAACAAGAGAACAAGAGTATTTCTCCCCTCTCTCAAGCTTGGGAGAGGGGCTGGGGGTAAGGGCTGGAGTATCCTCAAATAGTGGGGAGAAGGAATGGATTGAAGCGTTAGTTAAACGGCATGTTATTGAAAATTGGGAAGCTACGGATGAACCGGAACATTT
>JAIUYC010000277.1 GCA_020216575.1 Coleofasciculus sp. S288
CGGTTTGATGATTTCGGAAGTGGAGTACGCCGACCAAACGCTAACCTACGTGGAACCGCTCCGGGATGTCTTTGCGGCTCTGTTCTTTGCCGCCATTGGCATGCTCATCGACCCCGTTTTTCTGTGGAACAATCTGGAATTAATCCTGGGGCTGGTTTGTCTGGTCTTTGTCGGCAAGTTTTTGATTATAACTCCCCTAGTCAGGGCGTTTGGGTATTCTTTGAAAACGGCACTGATCGTCGGTTTAGGACTGACTCAAATTGGGGAATTCTCGTTTGTGCTGGCAAGCGAAGGACAAATACTGGGACTGGTTTCCCGACGAGTTTACCTCTTGATTTTGGGGACAACGGCGGTGACATTAGTCGTTACCCCGTTTATTCTGCGCTTGGTGCCGATCGCATTTAATTGGGTTGAAACGATACCCCTGCTGAAGCAATACTTTGACCCCATGGATATGCCCTTGGAGGTGTCAGCAGACAGCCAAAAACTCCAAAATCACGTCGTGATTTGTGGCTACGGACGGGTAGGGCGCAATCTGGTACGACTGTTGCAGGAGCATCACTATCCTGTGTTGGTTATCGACCAATCCGAGGCGACAATTCAGCAACTGCGAGAGGCGGACATTCCCTATATCTATGGAAATGCAGCTAGCTTGCACGTCTTGGAAAAAGCGGGAGTGGATAGGGCGAACTCAATGGTAATCGCCATGTCAGACCCAATGGGTACGAGGCTATGCCTGAAGCGATCGCTAGAATTGAATCCCGACCTAGATGTGGTTGTGCGTGCCAATAAAGACCGAGACATCGAACTTCTGTACCAACTGGGGGCGCGAGAGGTGGTTCAGCCAGAATTTGAAGCGAGTTTGGAATTGGCAACCTATGTACTCTCTGGCATGGGATTAACAATCTGGTCGATTCAAAAGGAAATGACGCAAATTCGCAGTTCCCACTATCTCGCGTTGCGTCCAGAGCAATCCAAGTCTCAGATTGCGCGAGATTTGCGAACGGCAACTGAGGGGATGAACAGCAAGTGGTACGATTTGCCCGATTATTCGCCACTTCAAGGGATGACCCTACAAGAAGCCAATATTCGCCGCTTGACAGGTGTCAGCTTAGTGGCGATTCGCCGTTCTGAAGGCGAGGAAGTTGCCTATCCTGACTCCCAAGCGCAACTACAACAAGGCGATCGCTTGTTAGCTGTAGGAGAACCGGATGAATTAGCGGCGTTCAATGAACTGGCAAAGGGTGCTGTAGCCATTCCGGGCTTCAGTACCCCCTGCCAGTGGTTATTGATACCTAACCATAGCCCAGCGATCGGGAAAACCCTGCGAGAGCTTCATCTCAGGCGTCAGTATGGGATTCAGGTGCAAGCGATTCGCCGCGACGGAAAGTTCATTGGTGCTCCCGATGGTGATGCTGAAATCCGGGCGGGCGATCACCTGCTTCTGTGCGGTGGCAGTTATCCGCTTAATCAATTGCAGGAGTGGCTAGTACCAGTGCCTGAGAAATCTGCCAATGCAGTCCCAGTACTTACAGTCCCCGTGAGCGAAGCCATGCAAGAATTTTTGCCGATGGACAGTCAGCACAATGGGGATGGGCATTAACACAGGTTGTAGGTGTTAGGTGGTAGGTAGTAGGGAAATTTTCCACAACCTCGCAACCTAATACCATTTGGTTTTGTCTATGTCACATTTCGTAGGGGTGGGTTTATCAATATCTGGGTGGGAAAGCCGATATCTAGGTTAAACCCGCCCCTACCCACCAATTTTTAATTACCGCATCTGATATGTGACAATTACTTGCTCAAATGGTATAACACGTCTCATCTTTAGCCTTCAAGCTTGCGGTTTGATGTAGGCAATGGCTTGACGCCAGATGATTATAGGCTGCTCGTCCTGAGTGATGAGGCACAAAGCTTGTTGATCTTGCCATTGAATCCTACCTGTCAGCACATCCGCAGTCAGAAGTTTTAGCTCGACCTGGGTTTGCTCTTTGATCAATCCTTGAATTTGACGAATGCTCGGTATACCTGTCTCTAATTCAGCCATAATCTAATGTTTGAGCAGGAGATATTAACATGAAACTCGAATTTACAAAGTACCACGGTCTGGGCAACGACTTCATTTTGATTGACAATCGTGCCTCAGATGAGCCTGTCATTACACCGGAACAGGCGGTAGAATTATGCGATCGCCATTGTGGCATCGGTGCGGATGGGGTCATCTTCGCCTTACCCGGACAGGATGGCACGGACTACACGATGCGGATTTTCAACTCCGATGGCTCGGAACCGGAGATGTGTGGCAATGGCATTCGCTGTTTAGCTCAGTTTCTGTCGGACTTAGAAGGGATAGAGGCTAAAACACACTACCGGATTCATACCCTTGGAGGTGTGATGAGCCCTCAACTCAAAGGCGATGGGAATGTCACCGTTGATATGGGGATGCCCCAACTCATTGCGGTGGAAATTCCCACAACCCTTGCTAGTGCTGACCAAAAGGTTATTGATACTCCTCTGGAGGTAGCAGGACAAACTTGGTTAGTCACCTGTGTCAGCATGGGCAATCCTCACTGTATTACCTTTGTTGAGGACGTAGCAGCAATTCCCCTAGAAACGCTTGGCCCTCAGTTTGAGCATCACCCCGTTTTTCCTAAGCGCACGAATACGGAATTTATCCAAGTGGTGCGTTCTGACTACCTGAAGATGCGAGTGTGGGAGCGCGGCGCTGGGGCAACGATGGCATGTGGCACGGGGGCTTGTGCCTCTGTTGTGGCGGGTGTGTTGACGGGAAAAAGCGATCGCACTTGCACCGTCGAACTCCCTGGTGGTTGTCTGGAGATTGAATGGTCAGAGCAAGACCAACGGGTTTACATGACTGGACCCGCACAACGAGTGTTCACGGGTCAGATTTAACACATTTGATTTTCGCTTGAGTTTAAGGTTCAAGGACGCGGGGAGTGGGGGACGCGGGGAGGGAATTCAGAGGGGGATTGAACTCCCACCTGAACTCGAGCCACTGAATCTTAGATTCACTGAGGGTTTCAGACCGCCAAGACCGTCGAAAGTCCGGATGCAGGCTTGGAGACACATCAAACGCTCCGCGTCTCCGCGTCTCCGTGTCCCCGTGTCTCTGTGTCCCCATGTCCCCGTGTCCCCGCGTCCTCTTCGTTCACCCAATCCAAAATCATCTACTCCTCTGGCGCTGTCCACCAAGCGAGGGCATAGGGTTGAGATGCCTCATTCACCTGTTGGCGATACTGAACGCGGATTTTGTAGCGGCCAGCAGCAGGGACTTTGCAGAAAACATGTTCTACACTATCCGCTTCACTGCTAGATGCACAAACACTTTTACTCGTGTCGGTTTCGTCAGCAGGAATGAGGTAGAGGTCGAGGTTATTCAAGCCGCGATCGCTAAATGTTTCGCCTATGTCATACGCCTTATTGTTATTCTTATCTTCCAGTTCAACCTGGCGATCCCAAGCTAAGGTCAGAGCAACAAAACTTCCTGCTTTCAAGGGTTTTTCCAATACGTAGTCCTGAGATGCTGACGCCTCTACTGTGCGATAATCCCAACCAATCGGCGGTACAGCAGAGGATGGACTCCACTGACCGGGGCTGAATTGCTGATACGCTCGGAAGGCGTTAAGATGGCCTGTTCCCATCTGTATATCTAAGGGAATCTTTGGGTCTTTGTAGGCATCCGACTCCAACCAATTGAGGTTATCTTTACCCAACACGGTGCGGCTCATTCCCAAGAGCAACCCATCACCCTTGTCTTGAATTTTGTCAGCGGAGTTGAGCAACACGGCCTTCGTCACTTCGTGGCGTCGGGAATCTGTACTCCAGTTAGGCTGGGAAGAGTGGAGTTGGCGATCGCCAAATTCCTGAAGCAACGCAACTGAGGCGGTGATGTGAGGCGCAGCAAAACTCGTCCCGCTCACCTCAACAATGTTCCCCTCCAAGTCGTAAACTGAAATCTGGCTACCGGGAGCCGCTAGGTTAATGGCACGGCGGGGTCCGACATTGATTTCGCGGGTAATCAGACGGCGACCAATCCCAACGGGTGCAGCACTCAAGTTGGCAAAGTCTACCTTGGTAAAGACGCCGTCTCGCTGGGTGGTGTAGGCGGTATTGATGCCATTATAGTTATCCGTGGGGATGGGAATGCCGCCACTGCCTTGGTTACCAGCAATCACGTAGAGAACGTCGTGAACCCGTGAAGACCAATCGATACATTGAGTCAACAGAGCATTACCATCCAGAACGGCTTCGTCTCTAGAATCGCGCTGGAGGGATTCCCCGAAACTAAAGTTAATCGCTCGCAGATCTCCCCCATTTTGCAGGGCAACATGCTGGGCAGACAAGCACTCTTCAGGTTGTCCGCTGTTTAAGGGCGAGCCAACGGCTGAAGAATAAAGCCGTGCGCCTGGAGCGACTCCTGGTAAGGTTTTGTCACTACTCACCATAACACCGGCGACCATTGCAGCATGAGCGTCAACATCGCTATCAGCTTTGGCAGGGGTATCGCGATAAAATACTCGTTGTAGAGCGATCGCGGGATTCCAGGAAACTGCCTTATCCGTCCCAAATAATCCCGGTCTGCCAATTTCTACTTGACCAATAGCAATTTTACGCCCAATTAAGTTATAGGGAGGGTCATGTAGCCTGCTGGCTTCAATTCCCGTTTCTCCTATAGACGCTGGTGATGCGAACACCGGGATGGTGAGGCAGGAAGCACTCAATCCACCAATTATCCAGCCGAATCTTTTAACAATCCGCCGATGAGCTAATGACCCTTCTCTCCACATATTCTATGACTTATGATTCCACTGAAGACTGAATGCGTGTTCTAAGCAAATAGTTCAAGGCAGGCAAGGAGGAGGCGCAAGGGACGAGGCAATAGATTTCTCGCTCAGCCTTTCGCCTTTTGTTTTGATGCTATCCCAACCTAAGTTGATGACTCCTCAGTAGGCTAACTGAGACTGTTCACTCCATGCTAGCCAAGATCTATCTTGTGGTGTAGGTAAGCTAGCAGGATGAGTGCATATCACTTAATATTCCTTTACGAAAGCGGATGTGCGCCTCGCCGCACACTTCACCTACTCCATCAGTCTCATTGAGGAATTTCCCCAAAGCCGACATTGAGAACCGCGTACTTGTTCCAATCGGGTGCATCAAAATGCCACCATTCTGTTGGTAGGGGAATGAAGCCATATTTCTTCATTGCATCCTCAAGGATTTTGCGATTTTTCTTTGCTTCCGCACTTGCTCCGTTGTAATTTCTGTGCGCCCGTTCTGTAAAATCATCAAATCCCGTTGGCATTGGTAGTTCTCGACCATTGCTGTCAACTAACGTCAGGTCTACTGCTGCACCGCGATTGTGCCGAGAGCCTCTTGCTGGATTTGCAACATAGCGAGAATCGGGTTTTATTTGCCACATTAACCGTTGAACGGATAGGGGTCTGTAGCAGTCATAAACTTTCAACCCCAATCCCCTTTTTTCCAAATCTTCTTGTACTTGTGAAAGCCGTCTTACCGCTGAACCCCGAAGCACACATCGCGCAACAGGATATACTTTACGTTTCAAAAAGTTATTTTCTGTTGCATAGCGGATGTCAAGGCGAACATCAGAATTAACCGAGCCAATATCAATCAGTCTCGCATCATAGGGAAGTGAAGAACTCGCAAAATTCTGGGCTGGAGTTGTAAGGGATTGCGACGGTATTAATTCAGTATCGCTGTTTATCTGACCTAGCGCAGTCATTGGAGTGTTGGTCGTAGCGAGGGGTAGAGCCTCAGCTTTGGGACACACCAAAAATAGACTTAATAAAGCGATCGCAATCAATTTTACCCACCGACTCATCATACGTCACCTATTTCAAAATGTTTTGTTGCTTGATTTTTCTATAATGCCTCCACTCATTCGACTTCTTGAACTGCCTTCCCTCCTATTCTTTCAAGAGAACTCTGAGTTCACGAAATTCTTGAGGCTCCAGGTTTGGATATCTCGTAAGGTGATGCGATCGCCATTACCGAAGAGAATAAAGGAATCGTCCGGTGTCCCCACAACAAACGCGGCATGAGTGGCGAGATGCACGACGG
>JAIUYC010000278.1 GCA_020216575.1 Coleofasciculus sp. S288
CGCTACTGAAATTCCAACAGATTTGCCATTAGTCAGTGCCGATTCAACTCAACTGTGGCGAGTCTTTAGCAATCTGATTACTAACGCCATCAAACACAACCCACCTGGAATAACCATAACTATCAGTGCCACAGTGGAGCCAAAAATGATTCGCTGTAGCGTACAAGATAACGGCGTAGGGATGACGAGGGAGCAGTGCGATCACCTCTTTGACCTTTATTTTCGCACCTCTCAAGTGCGTAATTCCCTTGAATTAGGATTAGGCTTGTATCTTTGTCGGCAAATCGTCACTGCGCATGGTGGAGAAATTGGTGCGATTGGCTCTCCCGGAGCAGGGTCAACGTTTTGGTTTACCATACCTATCAATTAAGCCTGAGGAAATTTACCCTTTGGCGGAAATATAGCAAAAGGCAGAAGGCAGTGGTTCGACAGGCTCACCAATCGGGCAGAAGGAAGAAGGAAAAAGATTAACTGGTCAAGGTTTCAGGGTTTGGCTGTGTCCTAATCGCCTTGGCAACTGCTATAATTATCCAGTTGAAAAAGTTTAAAAAGCTTACTGTACAAGCTTTCTTTCATAAAAGCCCTCTGCCCTCTCTGCCTTGGAGCCTTCTTGCACTAGTCTGGCAGAACGACACTGAAAGAGGCACAGTTACACGAATTGGGCAACGGCGACACGTCAAGTGGCACGCGACAACAGGACACAGATGGAGAATACCGGACTCGAACCGGTGGCCTCTGCGGTGCGATCGCAGCGCTCTACCAACTGAGCTAATTCCCCTTGTCAATTTGAGCTCTTCGATCAAAGTTTAAAATCGAAAATCTTCCTAGATGTACCTAACAGCACCATTTCTTATCCTAGCACTTTCACCGCACCGAAGCTGCTTTTTGGGAATAGACCTCCTGCACGCGGTCTAGCTCTAGCTCGTGAAGATAATCAACTGTCCAGTTGGCTTGTCTCTGGAGCATATGAAATGGATAGGTATGGGCAACCCCAACCACCTGCATTCCCGCTCGTTTCGCGGCTTCAATGCCTGCAAAGGTATCTTCAATGACTAGGCAGTCGGCAGCTTTGGCGTTGAGGTTGGGATAGTGCTGATTCAGCCGTTCGACGGCTAGAAGGTAACCATCGGGTTCGGGTTTGCTTACCGTGATGTCGTCACCCGCAACAATCACAGAAAAATATTGAGCGAGTTGAGCGCGATCGAGTACTAGTTCTACTTCTTGACGAAGCGCTCCACTCACAATACCCATTGGCAACTCAGCAACACGAATTGTGTAAATCAAGTCCTCTAAGCCTGGATAAATCGGTAAGTTATCGAGTGTCTCCAGCTTGTGTTTATAAGCTTCGGCCTTGCGGATGATGAGTTGGGTTAAGTAGTTTTCTGTAACAAACCGACCTCGACGCTTAAGTAACTCTGCGATGCAAATGCGATCGCTCCGTCCCAAACAAACTTCGCGATACTCGTCGGCTGAGGGACGCAGATTTTCTGAAATTAGAAGTTCCTCGATGAGCTGCTGGTGAATTGCCTCATCGTTAATAATCACCCCATTAAAATCAAATAGAACTGCCTTCAAAGTCATGTCGATACGCTAAAAAGCTGGAGCAGGAAAGCCCTCTGAACCAAAATCATCTTGGGTGAAGTTTGCGGATACCCGTTGTGAAGCCGTTGCTGAGTCTTCAACTGGGAGGGGTTTAATCCCCTGTGTCACCTGATGCACCCACCACCAGTCGGTTGTCTGTACCGCTTCAAAGCCTGCTGCACCCATCCAAGCATCCACATTACCAGCCGCATAATCCTTAATGTAAGGCTCCTCAAAGATTTCGGTTAGCCAATCCGTTTGACGCAGAGTTTTTTGATTGCCATCTAGAATCACAACTTGCCCTCCTGGTATCAACACCCGGAAGCATTCCCGAAGAATGGATTTGGTCGCTGCTGGTGGTGTCTCGTGAAATAATAATGATGCCGCAACTACGTCAAAATATCCATCCGCAAATCCCGTCTCCTCTGCATTCCCATGACGCCACTCAATTGTTAATCCGGCTATTTTGGCTTTGTGGTCAGCCATGACGAGCATGTACGGCGACAGGTCTAACCCAATGACCTGAGCTTGGGGAAATGCTTGCTTCAACATTAAGGTTGTGGAACCCGTGCCGCAACCCAAGTCTAGAATTCGTCGCGGCGTTCCATTGATGGTATCTATCAAGCCTTGGCGTACCCAGGTTTCATTCGGGGGTAGCACGTACTGAGTCACCGGATCGTAGGAAACCGAAGCACCAGGGTTCAGGTATCCGCCTTTAACGCCGTGGAAGTTCTGGCTGCTGTAGTAGTGAGGATAACTTAAGTCAGGACGGCGGAAGCGATCGCTCTCCGTTTCCCAGTCAATGCTTTCATATAACTGCCGCAGTTTCTCCTCATCGATAAAGTTTCGCGCAATCGGCGATAAGAAACGTTCCCAAATTGTGTCCTTACGAACTGCCATAGGATTCGACCTGGGTTAAGTGGGGGTTGCTCTTGACACACTGGGGGCAGAGCCTTTGAAAACTTTGCCCTCTTTACAAAGTGTAATGTAGTTTCTCACTAAGCAGTCAGCTTTCTTATTGGCATTTTGTAGTATAGATGTAGTATACTTGAATTAATCCCGGAGCTACCCCGAATCAATTTGGGAGTAGAGGCGAGTTTTGCCAAAAAAACACGGCAATAACTGACTATCTTTAGGCAATGCCTGCTCTCCTGGGTCATGGTTGTTTTTAGGCAAACGTTTATGCCATACGAAAAACTAAATCTTTCAGCCCCAGCGCCTGTACTCTCTTGGGCAAATCACCACCTTGGCTCAGAAGAAACCAAGATGGCAAAGAATGTAGCATCGCTACCCTTTGTCTTTAAACACGTAGCCTTGATGCCAGATGTTCATCTCGGTAAAGGTGCTTTAGTGGGTTCCGTTGTTGCTACTAGAGATGCACTGATGCCAGCAGCGGTAGGTGTCGATATTGGCTGCTTCACAGGAGATACACTAGTTCCGTTAGTAGATGGAAAATCGTATCCTCTTCAAGAACTATCTAGTACTCAGCAAGAGTTTATCGTTTACTCCTGTACTGAAACAGGGCGAATCGTCGCGGCTAAAGCTACAGCCAAATTAACTCGGCGTAATGCAGAACTGCTCAAAGTAGTTCTTGACAACGGTGAGGAGATTAAATGCACCCCTGATCATCAATTTATGCTCCGGGATGGAACTTATCGGGAAGCTTGCGCTCTCAAACCGGGTGAGTCCTTAATGCCTTTCTATTCCAATTCTGATAAGGATGGTTACACGCTAATTCAGCAACCTTATTCAGGTAAATGGCAGAAGGCGCACTGGATTATTGCTCGGTCAGGATTGCTAGGAAAAGTTCCCAAGTTTAAGGAGCAGAAAACAGTTATCCATCACAAAAACTTCAAGCAAGCAGATAACAGACCAGAAAATCTTGAATTTATGGGGAGCAACGACCACTCTGCCTATCATCGGTTATTGACAGAGAGAAATACTCATTGGCAATCCCCAGAGTTTGAAGAAAAGAGAAAGCAAGCACTAGCTGACAAAGCTAAAACCCTAGATGGACATCAATATTACGCCGAAAGAGGGACGAAAAATATCGTTCATTATATGCAAGAATGCTCCGACCACTTCAGAGTTTCTGTTGCTGGAAATGGTGAAAGGGGGAAGCAGTATCTAATCAACTACAACACCAGTGAAAAAGGAAAAGCAAAGAGCAAAGAACTTGCTAATCGGCTCTACACCTGTGAAACCTGCGGAGCTGAAGTTAAAAGCCCAATAGGACTTCACAATCACAGAAAGAACCAGCACGCCTACAACCACAAAGTGGTGGAAGTTATACCTCTGAGTGAAAGGCAAGATGTCTATTGTCTAACAGTTCCAGAGTATGGTAACTTCGCCTTAACCGCTGGTGTATTTGTTCACAACTGCGGCATGATGGCTATCAAAACTTCATTTGTCGCCGAGCAACTGGAGGGCAAACTCAAGAAAATTCGCCTGGATATTGAAGCAGCTATTCCAGTAGGTTTCAACGAAAACAAAAACATCGAAAAATCGGTGACGAATTGGCAAGATTGGAATCATTTTAAAGAACTGCATCGAGGGGTGCAGGACTTGAAAGGGAAAGCCATGAGACAGATGGGTTCTCTCGGGGGAGGAAATCACTTTATAGAGGTTTGCCTCGATACTGAGAACGCTGTGTGGTTAATGCTGCACTCCGGTTCGCGCAATATTGGCAATATGCTGGCTCAATGCCATATCAGCACGGCTAAAGATTTGGCGAAGATGACAAATACTAACCTCGCTGACCCAGATTTAGCTTACTTTATTGCCGGAACACCAGAGTTCCAGGCTTACTGGCGGGACTTGCAGTGGGCGCAAAATTATGCTCGCTTCAATCGCGACGTAATGATGGCTCGTTTCAAGCAGATCATTGAGAAGCATCTTGCTGGCGGCAAGCCGACTAAGCCTTTGCTATCGGTGAACTGCCATCACAACTACGCTGAAAAAGAAGTCCATTTCGGTGAAGACGTTTATGTCACGCGCAAGGGCGCAGTACGGGCGCGAGAGGATGATTACGGCATTATTCCTGGCTCGATGGGGGCAAAGTCTTTCATCGTTAAGGGTAAGGGTAATCATGACAGCTACTGCTCGTGCTCTCATGGTGCCGGACGTTTGATGTCTCGCGCTAAAGCGAAGAAGCACTTTTCACTGGATGATTTGCTCGAGCAAACTAAGGGTGTTGAATGCCGCAAAGATGGGGGTGTTTTGGATGAAATTCCAGGCGCGTACAAACCTATTGATGAGGTAATGAACAATCAATCTGATCTTGTTGAAGTTGTAGCAACGCTCAAGCAAGTGGTCTGCGTGAAGGGCTGAGATATTTTATATGAGTGTAGAGATGCGATCGCGTCTCTCGGCTTCCATAAATTAGGAGCAGTTAGTGCAAGTCACTAGCTGCTCTTTTTCACAATAGTATTATGTGATACCAAAGCTACTGGGTATTTTTCCTTGTTGAAAGTGGTAACGCAGACAGCAAAACGATAAACTAAGTCCTAGGAAAACAGCAAGCATTGGAGTTTAGCATAGCTTGGTGCGATCGCCCAATCGGATAGCAAGGCAAAACTAAAGGCTCCAGAGCTTAGTGGGACAGCAGCATTTACCTTCGATCAGCCTGCTTATCCATAACGCTCAAACCATCTACCAGCTAGGGTGCTGAGCGGACAATCTTCAAACCGATGTCAAGCGCATAGGGCGTTTAGTCCATGCGCGTCCGAGCGAACAGAAAATTTATCACAACATACCAGCAAGACCTGTGGTTGAGGGCTGTATTGAGAAGACGCATCTACCAGGCATGTTCCATCATGTCTTGTGTAACGTTTTATTGCTAGTGTTAAGGCGTCTATAACTTTAATTGCGACATCCCTCCGAGCAGGTTCAGCATAATGAGCCTTGAGAAAATCTACCTAAGTTACAAAAATTACAAGAATAACCGAGGTCCCTAACTAGGAGCCTTTATGTTGGAATGTTTGGAACCTCTGTTTTTTAGGAAATTGCTTATGCTCCACAGGTCTTCAAGAGGAGAGGGGGTGAGGGGATGAGTGGGAGAAACCTTATAGATAAATCCGGAGGCTTGAAATCATGGGGGGAGATGCGGAGTGCCGGATTTTTAGGACAGGACAAAAGCCCTATCCCTTCCTCTCCCTCTTTTTCAGTCAATGAGCAGACAGTGGAATTACAGCAAAAAAAAGAACCATCAAAAATCGAACTCGATCATCTCGATGAAAGCTTGGAGACATTCCATCTGTTGCAATCCTTAACACAAGCGATTGGGAAAGCCCCAGATTTTCACTCGGCGCTTGGTGTTGCACTCCGGCAAGTGTGTGAAGCAACCCAGTGGGAGTATGGCGAAGCATGGCTTCCTTCCCCTGACAACGCCGTTTTAGAATGCAGTCCGGCTTGGTATGGCAACACCAAACTCTTGGAACAGTTGAGACGAACAAGAGAAACGCTGACTCTGCCACTCAATACAGGTTTACCAGGACGGGTATGGAGTTCGCGACAACCTGT
>JAIUYC010000279.1 GCA_020216575.1 Coleofasciculus sp. S288
AAGTTTTTCGCATACGGCAAGAAATTCGGAGTTGGTGGATGATAATAGGGATTAAACTCAGTCATAGTCTTTAAATCGCTACAATGACAACTCACTTTATTACGGCAGAAATCGACCTCCAGGAAACGCCAGTGCAGCTGCAACAAGAAATTGAGGCAGAGTTGCAAAAACGTGGCGAACCCCTACGCTGGGCAATTACTCGTGTCGATCGCGATCGCCAAATCGCCCAAGTTGAAGCCATCGTTACCGTAGACTCTGACTCCCCTGCCTCGCTGTGACTCAACGCCCGTACACCGTTGTCTTAATCGTCCCCACTGGCATCGGTGCAGCGATTGGGGGATATGCCGGGGATGCCCTACCTGTGGCAAGAGCGATCGCGTCCTGTTGCGATCGCCTCATCACTCACCCCAACGTCCTCAACGGTGCTCAGTTGTACTGGAACTTACCGAACGCCCTCTATGTAGAAGGCTACGGGCTTGACAAATTTGCTTCTGGATGCTGGGGACTGCGACCCGTGCATCAGAACCGGGTGGGGCTAATCCTCGACCAAGCCATTGAACCCGAATTGCGCCTCCGACACTTACAAGCCGCAGATGCCACCAGAGCAACATTGGGGCTGAATCTAACAGACTACGTCGTTACCGATGCCCCGTTAAACGTGGAACTGCGAACCGCTGAATCGGGAGCCAGTTGGGGTACAATTGAGAATCCTGACAGCTTGTTACGAGCGGCTGAGGTGCTAATTAAGCAAGCTAGAGCAGACGCGATCGCAGTTGTTGCCCGCTTTCCAGATGACCCTGGCAGTGATGCCTTACAAGCTTACCGTCACGGGCAGGGAGTAGACCCTCTCGCTGGGGCTGAAGCTGTAATTAGTCACCTCGTCGTTCGTACCTTTCAAGTCCCTTGCGCCCATGCACCCGCCCTGACTCCCCTTCCCCTCGACCCAGACTTATCGCCTCGCTCAGCCGCTGAGGAAATCGGTTATACGTTCTTGCCCTGCGTTCTCGTCGGACTGAGTCGCGCCCCTCAGTTTGTTGTCAGGACACAAAATTTTACGTTCCTATCGGGAAACATCTGGGCTTCAGACGTGGACGCCGTCGTTATTCCGGCAACCGCTTGTGGTGGAAGTGCCTTGCTGAGTTTAAGTCAATTGAGAGTACAAATTATTGCAGTAGAGGAGAACCAGACCTCGATGCAAGTCCGCCCGGAACAGGTAGGGATCAAGGCGATGATAGTACACTCGTATTTAGAGGCATTGGGCTTGCTGGTCGCTCATCGCGCTGGCATTAGTGCTGACGCCCTCAGTCCATCTCTATCGTCCTTGCATCGCTTATCTGTTAGTGGCAAAACAGCTTCCCGATAACCCCGAACTTGAACCCCTGACGCGCATCCAAGTTTTGATCGCAATGGGAGTAACCGCTGTTGTGTTGCTCTTCGCTGCTAAATTATGGATGTACCTCGGTTCTGTCACTCTCCTGCCTCTTAGTGGAACCTCTGACGCCCTACTCTTGGGACTAGGCTTGGCAGTGACGATTACCGCCGCCAGTAGCGTGGTCTACTATCTTTGGCCTGCATACCGCCAAAGTGCAGACTTTTACTTGCAGTTAGTCCTGAAACCTTTGGTACTGCCAGACTTAATTTGGCTAGGGTTGCTGCCCGGTATGAGCGAAGAGCTGTTGTTTCGAGGGGTAATGTTACCAGCCGTTGGCATGGACTTCACTGGACTCGTCGCCACCAGTTTGCTATTTGGCATTTTGCACCTCAGCGGTCCCCAACAATGGCCTTATGTGGTTTGGGCAACCGCTGTCGGATTGCTGCTGGGGTACAGCGCCATAGCAACTGGCAACTTACTGGTGCCCATTGTGGCTCATGTTGTCACCAACTTGCTGTCCAGTTATTTGTGGAAACTAGGGAATCGGCAAGTTGAAGCATAACTCGAATTAAGTAACCCTATGCTTGAGTTCTAGGTGAAAGTTGGTAGATACTTTGTTGAATGCAAAAGGATTCAATTTTCACAAAACGATACCTCACCCCCTACCTATTTTTACTGCCAGCCCTCAGCGTCTTGGCATTGACTGTTTTTTGGCCTGCCCTGCAAGCCTTTTTTCTGAGTTTCACCAGTTATGAATACGACCTCACCCAAACGCCCCAATGGATTGGGGTAGCGAACTTCAAACGCCTGCTGAATGACCCAGTGTTTTGGCGGACGTTGGGAAACACACTGCTGTACCTCATTGGCGTTGTACCCGTTTTAGTCGTCGTTCCCCTTGGTCTTGCGCTTTTGGTCAATCAGAAGCTTCGGGGAATCAACGGGTTTCGCGCTGCTTTTTATACGCCAGTTGTGATTTCAATGGTCGTGGCGGGTATTGCCTGGAAGTGGCTTTATGCAGAAAACGGTCTTTTCAACCAACTGCTCAAACAACTGGGCTTTGAGTCGGGTATTCCCTGGCTAACCAGTCCTGATTGGGCAATTTTTAGCGTGATGGCAGTAACGGTGTGGAAGGGATTGGGGTATTACATGGTCATTTACCTAGCGGGTTTGCAATCTATTCCTGCTGAACTCTACGAAGCTGCCGCAATTGATGGGTCTGATGGCTACATTAAGCATTGGGATATCACAGTGCCGTTGATGCGACCTTATCTCGTATTAGTGGCAGTGATTTCTGCTATTTCTGCGACGAAGGTGTTTGAAGAGGTCTACATTATGACCCAAGGCGGACCGCGCAACAGTTCTAAGACTATTGTTTATTACCTGTACGAGCAAGCCTTCTCAGACTTGGAAATCAGCTATGCTTGCACAATTGGATTAGTGTTGTTTTTGGTGATTTTGGGTCTGTCGATTTTAAATCTGAAGGTATCACAAACGCGCGATCGCGGAGCAGCAATTTAGTATTTTATCGAGGTTAAAATGAACCACCGCAAAGTTCTTATCCCTCTATAGGTTAAGGATAAAATTGGTAAAAATTTATCATCCACATTTTTGCTTCAGGGGAAGAATCAGGGGGAGCATCCTAATTTTTGATATTTTAGCATTGTAGGAGCGTCTGCTACGCTAAGGTGCGTTAGCAGCAAACGACCGTTTCGTCCCTACTAGTAAGGATAGATTTGCAAAAACGGAATGCACCCAAATCAAGTAGCTATATAAGTGAGAATTCTTTCTTTATCTGGCTGTATACTTGAATCTTTATTCCAAATGGGCTGAGTCTTGAGGGTATTCAGAGAAGCTAAATCCCAAACTTTTTCAATGCTGTTAAAGTTAAATTGCTCAAGTATTTTAATAAACTTTGTTGTAGTTTGATTCAGGTTGACATAACTACAAAAATAACGAGGTAAATTCATTTTTAACTTCGGATGGTTGGCATCAAATTCACGAGGATGGAGGTAAACCATTGCATACTTGTTCTGAATGTTGAGTTGTTTTATACCAGCAGTAATCATAGACAAGGGCGCTAAACGGAAGTAACCTCCTCCAAACATATAAATTTTCTTATTTCCAATAAGATTAATTGGCGTCACCGGAACCTCTAAAATCCGGTTTCCTTTCGGAGTAGTAATCCAGCCTGCCTCTTGCGAAAATTCTAAAAAGCCCCCGTGATTCCTTTTCATAGGAAAAATCGAAGAATCATATCGGAGCCCTAGTTCTACTAAAACATCCAAAGCCCAGCTCGATGCCGGAGTAATGGAAAAACCGGGAGCCCGATATCCTAGTATTTGTCGTGAAGTACACCGTGAAAGATGCTCTAGAGAGCAACCTACATCTCGGCGAAACTGCTCAGGTGTTAGAGTGTAAACTAGCTCATGGCCATAACCGTGTGTACCAATCTCATGACCTCTCCTTTCAATTTCACGGACTAAATCTGGGAAATGTTTAGCAACCCACCCAAGCACAAAAAAAGTGCCTTTTGTTTTGTACTTACTAAGCAAATCCAAGACAAAAAGCGTGTTTGACACAACCCGGCTTTCGAGTTCAATCCATGCTTGAAGAGATGGAGCTGAAGAAACGTCTAAAATATGAAACCAATCTTCAACATCTATTGAAAGCACATTTTCTACAGAGGTTAGCTGCTCAGAACTTTTGTGATACATAAAGTGTTGGTGGGGTGGAGGCTGATATTTTGTACTTAAACTCAGAAGCGCATAGGACTAGCTTCTATAATTTCTCTCAATTTTTTTAACCTTCAAAGCATTCTTTTATAAATTTTTCCTGGAGATAGAACGGGTTTTTGTAAACGTTTAATTTTTGTTTTAAAATTAACCCAAAAAATGGGGGGTCTTCTATTAAATATCTTCTCCAAAGTCGCCGAGGTTCAGATAAAAGTCGGTAAGGCGTTTCTAGTCCTGCCTCACTCATCCATTTAGGACACCTTTTTTTATGCCCAGCTATAAAGTCAATTGCTGCACCTACGGCTAAAACTATTTTTATATTTTTCAGTTTTTCTTTGTATTGATAAACCCACTTTTCCTGTTTAGGTGCTCCTACCCCTATTACCAATACATTTGCTCCTGAGTTATTAATCATGTCAACTATTTCCAAACATTCCTTGTCGTTTTTATCAAAGCCGAAAGAAGGAGAGTGTGCAGCGACTATAAGCTCTCTGCCCATTTTCCGGTTAATTATTTCCTGAGCTTTCTTGGCTACTCCTTCAGCAGCTCCCAAAAGAAATATTTTGGTATTTTCATTATTCTGGTGATACTGACAGAATCTGGGAAGTAAATCAGAGCCTGAAATTTTTTCTTGAATAGGAACGCCTAGAAATTTTGAAGAATTCAGTAATATTTGTCCATCGCATACTTTATAATCTGCGATATTATAAGCTTTGTAAAAATCAAAATCTTTCTGCAATTTTATTAGGTGGTCTACGTTAGGCGTAAATACAATACCACCGTTTAAATCAAGTTTTTCCAGTAACTCTCCTATTGATAGGTTATCAATGGAGAGGTTAAGAACCTTAATTTTTTTCATGTCTTGCATGCTCCGTAATTCACGAAGATTTAATCTGAATAAACTCGATAAAGTCTGCCACTGTCTGTATGACTGTGGTTATTACTAAGTACTGAATTGCAGCAACTCATAGTGGTATAGAGTGGGTCGAATTATTACCCGTTCGTTGCTCAATTCGTCACGAATTTATGAAATGCCGTGGTAAGCTTTTTAATCTCGTTATTTGGCTTCAAACAAATTCTTTAATAAATATTCTCACGGTTAAAGGAAAATCAAAGTAGTTTCACTTAAGCTTTATCAAAATTATATAAATTGCAAGATTAAAACTGTTATGTAAAACTTATATATGTAAAATTTTGTTAAGCAAAAAAATCAGAGATAATTATTGAAAATCTTTTTTTTAGCGGAAAATCGATAAGAGCCACTAACGGCTGCACGCTTTAAGTTTACAATTCTTAAACAGAAAAAACCTTAACTTTACGTAAATGCGCGAGAAGTATAACTTTTAATTATGTAAAGTTTAAATGAAGTAGAGGGTTGACAGCATCTAATCTTCATCAAATCAATCAAGGCAGAGGGCAGAAAGGAACGCAAAAAGCCTAAGTTGGTAGCCCAAAGTGGGGCAACAACTTAACAGTACGGGGGAACACTCACTCTAACAAGGGATGTGCGTTACAGCGAAAAATGATGACAATCAAGGCTGAAAAATTAGTGCGATCGCAGATTTTGGTTAAGAATATCGAATTTGAAGCAATAGCCGATTTGCCGTAACTGGGGGGAGCACCTTGTGAAAGCAAGAAGGATCTTGCACAAAGCCGTACCCTCCTTTCCCTGTAATCGCGATTTGGTTTTCTTTGCCGTAATGAGTAAGCACAGCCGTATCAGTGTGGCGACCAGAAGCAAGAAAACCTCTTGGTTTTCTGCCATGAGAAGCCTTAATCATTACATGCGCTCCCGAATAGATATCGACATCAGTAATGTAGAAATACACCGTCATGAAGTTGTAACCGGCAATATCAAAGTGGAAAGTGGTAGGCGGAAAGCGTTTTTTTATTTCTTGCTCAGGTAAATTAGACGCCAAAGCCCAGGTTAAGTGGCGTGTGATTCGAGTCGGCCAATAATGTAAATAGTCGTGGACGATTTGCAAGAGAATCGG
>JAIUYC010000280.1 GCA_020216575.1 Coleofasciculus sp. S288
TGGAGCGCAATAGAAATGCGATCGCGTTAATCTTTGAAGACAAACAACTCACTTACCGAGAGCTAAACAACCGCAGCAACCAACTAGCACACTACTTGCAAAAACTGGGTGTAGGTTCGGAAGTCTTAGTCGGACTTTGTGTGGAGCGTTCCGTAGAAACTATAGTGGGGATGTTGGGCATCCTGAAAGCCGGAGGAGCCTATGTACCCTTAGACCCCAGTTATCCTCCTGAACGCCTTCGCTTCATGATTGAGGATGCTCGGTTGCTTGTTTTATTGACCCAGCAGCACTTAGTTGAGCGTCTTGAAACGCACAACACTCATATAGTTTGCTTAGATACAGACTGGGACACTATTGATCACGAGAGTCAAGAAAACCCAACGAGTAGCGCGACAAGCAATAATTTGGCTTACGTCATCTACACCTCTGGCTCAACAGGAAAGCCCAAGGGAGTCGCTGTTCCTCACAAAGCTGTGAATCGGCTAGTATTCAACACAAACTACATAAACATAGAGCCGTCCGATAAGGTTGCCCAAGTCTCAAATACTTCCTTCGATGCAGCAACATTCGAGATTTGGGGAACACTTCTTCAGGGCGCTCAACTGGTTGGAATTAACAAAAATATCACTCTTTCACCCCACGATTTTGCATTACAACTCCGTCAAAAAGGCATCAGCATCCTATTCTTGACCACTGCTTTGTTCCAACAGATTGCCAGAGATGTTCCCCATGCTTTTGCTCCGTTGCGATGTTTTCTATTCGGAGGCGAAACGGTCGATCCCCGATGGGTTAAAAAGGTGCTTAAAAAAGAACCGCCGCAACAATTGATTCATGTGTATGGGCCAACAGAAAGTACAACGTTTTCTTCTTTTTATTGGGTGCAGGACGTACCAGAAGAAGCAACGTCTATCCCCATTGGTCGCCCCATTACGAATACACAGATTTATCTGCTAGATGGGCAGCTAAAGCCTGTACCTATCGGCGTTCCGGGCGAGTTGTACATCGGTGGTGATGGACTAGCACGAGGCTACCTCAACCGCCCTGAATTAATGACTAAACACTTCATCCCTAATCCGTTTGGCAACGAGCAACAAGCACGTCTTTATAAGACAGGTGATTTAGCCTGCTATCAACCAGACGGCAATATCGAGTTTTTAGGCCGCCTCGATAATCAGGTGAAGATTCGCGGCTTCCGCATTGAGTTAGAAGAAATTGAAGCAGTACTAAACCAGCATTCAGCAATAGCAGAGGCAGTGATCATTGTTCAGGAAGATGTCCCCGATGATAAACACTTGGTAGCCTACATCGTCCCTGACAACCAACATGAAAATCCAAAATCTGACTCCCCCTTAGTAAGAGGGGGAATCCAAAATTTAAAATCGAGTGACCTGCGCCAATTCCTAAAAGAGAAATTACCACAACACATGGTGCCTTCAGCCTATGTGGTACTGGACTCTCTGCCACTGACACCCAATGGCAAAGTTAATCGCCGTCTCCTACCTGCGGTAGATACACTCAGTCTCGATCCGAAAGAAAATTATGTGGCATCGCGAACTCCCACTGAGGAGGAGCTAGCGAGAATTTGGGCTAAGATTTTGGGAAAACAGCAGGTAGGTATCCATGATAATTTCTTTGAATTGGGGGGTCATTCTCTCCTAGCGACCCAGCTAACTTCCCGGATTCGCGACGCTTTCCAAGTGGAGTTGCCTGTACATCACTTATTTGAGGCACCAACTGTGGCAATGCTAGCTAGGCACATAGAAACAATTTGTTGGGCAGCAAAAGGTCAGGATACGAACAGAAGTTCGGTAACAGAGCGAGAAGAGGTGGAATTTTAAGGGATTGTGCGGAAGTCCCCGGCAAACCAAGCTTCAGTCTTATATTATCTCGAGTTGCTGTCATCACAACAGTAATTAATAGAGTTGCCTATTTGAATTTTTAAGACAGCCACCTCCGGGCAGTAGCCCACGAAAAAGGATGAAAATTCCTCTCCCCTGACTCCTGACCCCTATTTTCAAGCTAGGCACTATGAACTCTAGCTCACAACGAATGGATGAAAATCATTATTCCTTCTTTCTGCCTTCTGCCCGATTGGTGAGCCTGTCGAACCACTGCCTTCTGCCTTATTTTCAGGTTAGGTCTAATGTTCGAGAAGAGGTTGAACTTTGAAAATAGTTGAGTTTTTATCTTACCTTCGTAACTTAGACATTCAGGTTTTTGTTGAGGGTAACCGCCTTCGTTGTAATGCTCCTGAAGGAACGCTGACACCAGAATTACGTGCAGAACTCGCTGAACGCAAAGCTGAAATTATCTCATTTCTGCAACAGGCTAATCGTACTACCAGCCATACTTCTACATCCCTCGTTCCCATCTCACGGAACAGAGTTCTCCCTCTCTCTTTTGCTCAACAGCGGCTTTGGTTCCTCGACCAGTTAGTACCCAATAATGCCTTCTATAACACTCCGGCAGCAGTTCGTCTGGTTGGTTCGCTTAATTTAACGGCACTCGAGGAGACGTTCAACGAAATCGTGCGTCGTCACGAAGCTTTACGGACTACTTTTGTAACGGTGGAAGGGAAACCTGTTCAAGCGATCGCTTCTGTAGAGACGTCCCCTTCGGGTTATGCTTTGCAGTACTGGCGGAACGTTTCTACGACTCTATCAGTAACTGACTTGCGATCGCTTCCACAAGCCGAACGAGAGAATGAAGCACGGCGGCTAACCATCGAAGCAGCTCAACGCCCTTTCGATTTGTCAAAAGATTCATTGCTGCGAGTAACGCTACTGCGGCTGGATGAGGCGGAATATGTGTTACTGCTGATTGTGCACCACATTGTCTCCGATGGCTGGTCGATGGGAGTACTGATTCGGGAGATAGCCTCGCTCTACAGCGCTAAGTGCAGCGAGAAACCTTCCCCCCTACCGCCGCTACCCATCCAGTATGCAGACTTTGCCCACTGGCAGCGCGAATGGTTGCAAGGGGAAGTGCTGGAAACGCAGCTAAGTTACTGGCGGCAGCAGCTAGACGGCATTTGTGTGCTAAATTTGCCGACTGACCGACCCAGACCAGCAGTTCAAACTTACCGAGGTGCAACGCAACTTCTGCAACTACCAACGAGCCTGAGTGAAGCGCTAGAAGCCTTGAGCCAGCAGGAAGGCGTAACGTTATTTATGACCTTGCTGGCGGGATTCCAAACCTTGCTGTATCGTTACACGCAGCAGGAGGACATTACGGTAGGTTCTGCGATCGCTAACCGAAACCGCAGTGAAATTGAAGGGTTAATTGGCTTTTTTGTCAATAGCTTGGTATTGCGTACTGATTTCTCAGGGAACCCAACGTTTCTAGAACTTTTGGGAAGAGTCAAAGAGGTAGCTTTGGGAGCCTATGCTCACCAAGATTTGCCCTTTGAGAAGTTGGTGGAAGAACTGCATCCAGAGCGCAACTTGAACCAAAATCCCCTGTTTCAGGTAGTATTTGCGCTACAAAATGCACCAATGGAGGTGCTAGAACTCCCCGGACTAACACTAAGTCCGCTGCAATTTGTTGATACAGGGACAACGCGGTTTGATTTGGAGTTCCATCTGTGGGAACGAAAGCAAAACAATGGGCTAGGGGTAGACTCTTCACAAGGCATCAGTGGATTCGTAGTGTACAGCACCGATTTATTCGATGCAGCCACCATTACCCGGATGCTGGGGCATTTCCAAATACTTTTAGAAGGCATTGTTGCAAATTCAGAACAACGAATTGCAGATTTACCACTATTAAGTGAAGCAGAGCGTCATCAACTGTTGGTGGAATGGAATAATACCCAGGAAGAGTATCCCAAAGATTTGTGCATTCATCAGTTGTTTGAAGCTCAGGTAGAAAAGACGCCTGATGCTATAGCGCTAGTCTTTGAAGACAAACAAGTTACTTACCGAGAGTTAAACAGTCGTAGCAACAAACTTGCCCATTACTTACAAAAACAAGGTATTGGTGCAGAAGTTCTAGTAGGGCTTTGTGTAGAGCGTTCTGTAGAAATGGTGGTTGGGATGTTAGGTATCCTCAAAACAGGAGGAGCCTATGTCCCCTTAGACCCTAGCTATCCCCCTGAACGCTTAAGCTTTATGCTTGAAGATGCTCAAGTGTCGGTGCTACTCACCAGCCAGCGGTTCAAATCGCTGGCTAATAGCGAAACTCCTCTAAATAAGACTGAAATAGGAGAGATTAATAGTCAGCTTGAGCCGACTTCAGCTATTAGCCAGGGAATTAATTCCCTGGCCGGTGAGAGTGCGGTGCAAGATGTGGAAATACAGACAGATTGCAAAATTCACAAGCCAATTATTATTTACCTAGACCAAGATTGGAAAACTATAGCTCAAGAAATTGAAGATAATCTTCCCAGCACTGTTACAGCAGAGAACCTGGCTTATATAATTTACACTTCTGGCACTACAGGAAAGCCGAAAGGGGTTCAAATCGAACATCGTGGATTGTTAAATCTGGTCTTTTGGCATCAACAAGCCTTTGCTGTTTCACCGCTTGACCGAGTAACACAAGTTACAGGAGTTGCCTTTGACGCTTGTGGGTGGGAAATTTGGCCTTATCTGAGTGCAGGAGCTAGTATCTATTTTCCTAATGAGGAAATCCGGATAACGCCTGAAAAACTGAGAGATTGGCTAGTATCAAAAGCGATAACGATTAGCTTTTTGCCAACACCTTTAGCCGAAAAGTTTTTATCATTATATTGGTCTAATAACGTTGCTTTACGACTATTACTGACAGGGGGAGACAAACTCCATCAGTATCCTTTGGCTTCCCATGCGTTTCAGGTCGTGAATAATTATGGGCCAACTGAGAATACAGTTGTTACAACTTCCGGCACTGTTCCAGTCACAGAGCAGAAATATCCCCCCAACTCCCTTTTAAAAGGTGGGCAAGAAGGGAGCGCAGATGTAATAGCACCATCAAGAAATGGGATAATACCTGCAATTGGTCGTCCCATCGCTAACACTCAAGTTTATGTTCTAGATAAGTATTTACAACTTGTACCAATAGGTGTTGGTGGTGAGTTGTACATCAGTGGCGATGGACTAGCGCGAGGCTATTTAAACCGTCCCAATTTAACGGCTGAACGATTCATTCCTAATCCCTTTAATAAGGAACAAATAAAAGAGAAAAAGGAAAAAGAAACAGAAGACGAGAATTCGTCTTTCCCTTTTGCATGTTGCAGGTTGCATTCTTCAGAACGTCTTTATAAAACAGGTGATTTAGTTCGCTATCAACCCGATGGCAATATCGAGTTTTTAAGTCGCCTCGACGAGCAGGTAAAAATTCGCGGCTATCGCATCGAGTTGGGAGAAATTGAGTCAGTACTGAGTCAGCATCCAGTAGTGCTGCAAACGGCAGTGACGACTCGTGAGGATATTCCAGGCGAGAAACGCTTAGTAGCTTATGTTGTGCTCAATAGTGAGTATGATCAGTTAAAGATTGAAGGTTCAAAACAATCTGCTAACCTTCAACCTCCAAACCTGCAACCTTCAACCCAGATGCAATTGCAGGATGAGCAGGTGTTGCAATGGCAAATGCTCTACAACGAGACTTATATTCAACCGGCTGCCGATTCTGATCCAACCTTTAATATTGTGGGCTGGAATAGCAGTTATACCAATCAGCCTATCCCCGCAGAGCAGATGCGCGAGTGGGTAAACAACCAAGTTAAGCAGATTCTAGATTTGCAACCCAAGCGAGTGCTAGAGATTGGGTGTGGAACAGGCTTAATGCTGTTTCGAATTGCGCCCCACTGCACTCAATACTGGGGAACTGATTTTTCGCAGGCGTCGCTAGACTATATCCGACAGTATGTAGGGACACGAGAGGTGATTTCCCTACCTCAGGTAACGCTACTCCAGAAAATGGCTGACGACTTTGAGGGAATTGAGACAAAAACCGTTGATGCAGTCATCCTCAATTCGGTGGTGCAATATTTTCCCAGTATTGACTATCTCTTGCAGGTGTTAGAAGGTGCTGTAAAAGCGATCGCATCTGGTGGCTTTATATTCATTGGAGATGTGCGTAGTCTCCCCCTGTTGCAAGCATTTCAC
>JAIUYC010000281.1 GCA_020216575.1 Coleofasciculus sp. S288
ATGGTGGTTCAAAGGTAAATTTGCGTAAGTCCTGTTTTATGAAAGTTTTGCTATCGTTGAGAATTTAGTCTATTTTTGTTGCTTTCCAACTCGTCGTTGAGCAATTTTTAACTCAATTAAATAGGTAGAGACGGCTCTTGGCGCAATGCGGGTTTGACTATTAAATATTTACCGTCATAAGTAATAGTCTGTCAGTAGACCGAAACCTTTTGCGATCGCTCAATGGAAATGCTTGGGTGGTGGACTGCTTCAACTGACTTTTGCCTGATGCCGACTAATTGTATTATCTAATACATTTTTGTGGAAAATTACAGGGCTTAGGCTAGTAACTCGGAATCTTGCTCCCTTCTCAGAATCCAGCCGTGGAATTAATCCACGGCTAATCAATAGTTCATACAACAGCCTTGTGACTGCCCTGGGCATCAAACTTTTGATGTTACCAACTTCAAGGGTAAAAACTCAACTGAGGTAATCCCAGAATTTCGTTCCAACCCATCATTAGATTCAAACACTGTATCGCTTGGCCGGCTTGACCTTTAATCAAGTTATCCGTAACTGACATGACAATCACCTTATCCGTGCGAGGATCGACTTCAATGCCGATGTAACACAGATTAGTGCCGCAAGCCCACTTGGTTTGTGGATAAACGCCACTGGGCAATACTCGGATAAATGGAGAGTTTCGGTAAAATGCAGTATAAATTGTTACCATAACCTCTCGGACTAAACCTGGATCGCGAGGGGTAGCATAAACGGTTGCGAGTAAGCCCCGCACCATTGGAATGAGGTGGGGAGTAAACTGCACCATGACTTCATGACCCGCTAATTCAGTGCAAATTTGCTCGATTTCCGGGGTATGTCGGTGATGGGTAACACCGTAGGGAGCCAAGGAGTTGTCGGCTTCTGCGAGTAAGAGATTGGTTTTGGGCGTGCGCCCTGCGCCGGATGTCCCGGATTTGGCGTCAATGATGGCACTTTCTGGAACGATTAACCCTTGCTTCAGGAGCGGTGCGAGGGCAAGCAGGCTCGTTGTGACATAGCAACCAGGGCAACCGACCAATTGAGCTTCGGCGATGCGATCGCGATACAGTTCCGGTAAGCCATAAACTGCTAATTCGGAAGTTTCCTGGTCATTTCGCTCTCCACCATACCAGGCTTTGTACGTCTCTAGATTCCTAAACCGATAGTCCGCCGAGAGGTCAAGAACCTTGACTCCCTTCGATACCAAGGTCGGTGCCATCGTGTGAGCTAGACCGTTCGGCAACGAGAGAAACACTGCCTGACAGCGACTGGCGATTTTATCTAGGTCGATTGGCTCAATCGTCAAATCGACGCGATGGGCTAAATGAGGGTAGATCTCCGCGAATGGCTTGCCAGCGCTGCTTTCGCCCCCCAAATACACTACTTCGACTCCTGGGTGATCCATCAAGAGTCGTACAAGTTGCACGCCACCATAGCCTGAAGCGCCGACGATCCCTACCGGCAGGCGTTCTAAATCACCCATGATATTTCTTTCCTATGAGAGCTGAAATCGATAAGGTTTAACATTTGCTGCATTTTAGTATCAAAAGTGAACTTTGGTGGTATAAATTTGAGGGGATTTCGCGAGACTATTCGCAACAACGTCTGAAACTCCCGTGCCTCAACAAACGGGCTACAATTAAGGAAGACTAAACTTTATAAATCTTTACGATTTGAATACTTGGGCTCTTCTGTGGAATCGCGTGAAACTGATTTGTTTGAATTTGACTCGATAGATGCGGCATTGGCAGACCTCAAAGCTGGTCGCGCCGTCGTCGTGGTTGACGACGAAAACCGAGAAAACGAAGGGGACTTAATTTGTGCCGCCCAATTTGCAACGCCGGATATGATTAATTTCATGGCGGTAGAAGCACGGGGACTGATTTGTTTGGCAATGACGGGCGATCGCCTTGATGCTCTCGATCTGCCGTTAATGGTAAGCAAAAACACGGACAGTAACCAAACGGCCTTCACCGTTAGCATGGATGCCGCCTCACACCTTGGCGTTACGACTGGTATCTCGGCTGAAGACCGGGCACGAACCATTCAGGTGGCACTCAACCCAGCCACTAAACCGGAGGACTTGCGCCGTCCTGGTCACATTTTCCCAATCCGCGCTAAAGAGGGCGGAGTTTTGAAACGGGCGGGTCATACTGAAGCGGCTGTTGACCTCCCTCGACTCGCAGGTTTGTATCCAGCGGGTGTCATCTGCGAAATTCAGAATCCGGATGGCTCCATGGCTCGGTTGTCACATTTGATCAAGTACGCCAAACAGCATCAGCTGAAAATCATCAGCATTGCTGACTTAATCGGTTATCGTCTGAAGCACGATCGCTTCGTCCACCGGGAAACGATCGCACAATTACCCACCCAGTTCGGGACGTTTCAGATTTACGCTTACCGTAACGCCCTGGACAACACAGAACACGTCGCGATCGTCAAGGGAAACCCTGCGGAGTTTCAAGACAAGCCAGTATTGGTGCGGATGCACTCCGAATGCTTGACCGGCGATGCCTTGGGTTCTCTACGCTGTGACTGTCGGATGCAACTGGAAGCTGCCCTAAAAATGCTTGAGAGTGCGGGTCAGGGCGTGGTGGTATATTTGCGCCAAGAAGGGCGCGGCATCGGTCTGGTGAACAAGCTGAAGGCATACTCGTTGCAGGATTTGGGTCTGGATACGGTGGAAGCGAACGAACGCCTGGGATTCCCTGCCGACCTGCGGGACTACGGGATGGGAGCGCAAATGCTCAATGACCTCGGTGTCAAAAAAATCCGCTTAATTACGAACAATCCGCGTAAAATCGCAGGGTTGAGAGGCTATGGTCTGGAGGTCGTGGATCGGGTGCCGCTGCTGATTGAAGCCAATGACTATAATTCCGTGTATCTTGCTACCAAGGCAGAGAAACTGGGTCACATGCTGTTGCAGACCTATCTCGTCACGGTCGCAATTCATTGGCAGGATGCACCCCAACCTGTCACAAAGCGTTACGAGCGATTGGAGAAACTGCGGCATTTAGTACACAGCCATAACCTGTTATTACAGGAAGAAGCAAGACCATTAGCGATCGCTCTGTTCGGCAAACCCGCCTTAATCGTCCACTTGGGTTTTGACCAACCCCGACTGGCAACCCCCGATTGGTACAAGCACAGCAACCATCCCTATGTCGAAGCGATGGGCAAAATTCTTGACGCCTTGAGTGAATGGCCTCAACTGGGACGCCTAGAATTTCTCATCTCTCCCGGTATCGACCCCATGACCAGCTTACAAGTTCAGCTTGATCGGCAGACGTTCCCGTTAACGCAGAAACCTTCCTCTGTTTGTAACAGTTTAACCACCCAAAAAATTTACAGCTTTCACGAATAGCTGATGAGTGTCTTGCCTTATGAACTACTCACGCCTCTCTTACAAGAAGCATACCTAAAAGCCAGCGGGATGAAAGGGCAGGCGGTTTAAAAACCGCCTTAAAAGCGATCGCTAATAAACTAGCTGTCAAAGACAGGCGCATTCGCACCATCAGCCGGTCCAATCAAGGGGTGATACCAAATCCGCTTACCCTATCTTTAAGTGAGAAACGGATTAGGAAAATCCTTATGCCTTATAGTAAATTTACCCTTAGTAAAGCTGTAGACGATTTTCAACTCACTATCATTGAAGGTGAGCGCTTTCTTCCAGAGCTTCCCCCAGTCAATCCAAGTTCTTTGCTCAAAGATACTCTGAAAGAAACGCTGCCTTGGGCGATCGCAGTGAGTAGTGAAAAAGCGCGTTCTGAAGGTATTATCAATCCAGTCTTGTTAGAAGTCAAACGTCAGCTCAAAGGACAAATTAGTGTCTTTTCGGGTGAAGAGTTCAATGTGCAGCCAGAAGTTGATTTGACGGGCTATGTCGATTTTCTGATTAGTCGCTCTCCAGAGCAGTTGTTTATTAAAGCTCCGGCGGTGGTTTTGGTGGAAGCGAAGAAAGAAGACCTTAAACCTGCACTGGGACAATGTTTAGCTGAGATGGTGGCTGCTCAACGCTTTAATCAACAGAAGCAACAGCCTATTTCAACGATCTACGGAACGGTAACGAGCGGTACAGTTTGGCGGTTTCTTAAACTAGAAGGGCAAACTGTGACGATTGACCTGACTGATTATCCACTGCCGCCAGTTGAGCAAATTTTGGGCAAACTGGTTTGGATGGTGCAAAATGGCTGACGTAAACCGACAACGAGCCATTCTCACCCTAAAGCCGTGCGTTGATGTTCGGCTTCAATTGCTCTGATTTGCGTCCTGTGCGTATATCAGTTTATTATTTCACTTGAGTTACTCGCCAGTTTAGCTTTAGGTTAATCCAGAAATTCCAGAGCGTGACGGCGGCGATCGCAATTAAATTGGCCACCAGGTAGTGAACGTGGAGCTTGTTAAACAGTAAGTTCAACAGCAAGACGTTTAAAATCAACCCCATTAAACAAACAATATTGAACTTCAAAAGCCGCTTCAGACGCTGACGCTTTCCTCGCTGCTGACCTGCTAGATCACTAAACGTCCATGCATCATTCCAGAGAAAATTATTAATAATCGCAACTTCAGCAGCCATGATTTTACTGCGGGTCAAACCCAACCCTAAAGTACTGGGATCGTGGAGTAAGTAAAGCACTGCCATATCCACAAATAACCCGCTTAGACCCACTACACCAAAACGAATGAATCGACCGATGGGGAAACCGATGCGCTGGGTGAATCGCCCCACTCGCCCTTGAGAAAGGCGCAGCCGCAACAAATGGTGAAGATACTCCACATACTGTTTCCAGGTGACCTTGCTCTCCCCATCTTGACGTTCTTGAAACACGTAGCCCACTTCTGCAATTTGGCGCACACTTCCCCGGCCTAGCACCTCGATCAGAATCTTGTAACCTAATGGATTGAGAGTATGTTCTGCGATCGCATTGCGGCGTACCAAAAAGTAACCGCTCATTGGATCGGAGACGCGACCCACCACCCTTGGCAGTACAATTAACCCCAGCAATTGAGCGCCACGAGACAAAAAACGCCTAATAAACCCCCAGTCACTGATACCTCCACCTTCGACGTGTCGGCTGGCAACCGCTAAATCGGCTCCCCCGTTGATGGCGGCTAGGAGTTTTAACAACACCTCTGGCGGATGCTGCAAATCGCCATCAATCACTCCCAACACCTCTCCCCTTCCCGCCTGCCAACCTCGAATCACCGCTGTGGATAGTCCCCGTTCGCCTTTACGACACATCACTCGCAACTGAGGATAATCAGCGATTAAAGCCTGAGCTACCTTCCAAGTCTTATCAGGGCTGTTGTCGTCTACCACAATCAGCTCATAGGCATCAGGTGTGGACTCATCCAGCAAATTGCTCAAGCGATCGATCAAGTCTTTAATGCTCTGACTTTCGTTGTAAGTAGGGATGATCAGGGAGAAATAGATAGAGCGATCGCTGACAGCTTGACCTGTAGGAGAAAGCCTAGAAATCTTGAGAGAACCTGAGGGGGTCGGTAAAAGTGAGGTAGATGGAATTCTATTCATAGCTCAAGAGTTGTTTTTGACTCCGTTATTAAACTTTTATATAGAATGTTTTTATTAAAGTTACCTAACTTGTAAAACTCCATTTTAAGAGTTTTACCCTCTACATTAAACTCTAAAATCTCGGGTTCTTTTTGAGAAGAATGACAAGGATGATAAGGGTAACATATATAAATAAAATCTTGATATCCCTGCTTGTGCAAAGCTTTACCCAAGCTTACCAAATCTTCATTTTCTTTTGTCAGGAAAAATATTTTTTCATTAAAAATTGAGACTAATGACTGGTTGACAAATTCGTGAGTTCCGACAATTATTTTGTCAGAGCTTGTTCGTAAAAAATTGAGGGTAGAAGAGGGCTTATAACTTTTAATCAAATAAGCTGAGCCTGTGTAGGTATTTATGTAAATTCCCACGGTAAGCAGACCAACAAATATGGCGCTAATAATATAGCGTGATCCAAATTGAGTCACACGAATAGCTCTTTGCAATACCAGTACTGCCAGTAAAGAAATCAAGGGAATAATAATCAACAG
>JAIUYC010000282.1 GCA_020216575.1 Coleofasciculus sp. S288
TCCTTTGTTTTTTTGTCTAACCTTGAGTTATTCTCAAACCTCCCAACCCAAGCCAACTCCTGAAAATCAGACCCCAACTGAACGTAACAACCCGCAGGAAACTCACCTTAACCGCACTCGTGCTAGCTTGCGGCAAGCCCTATCCTGGTATTCCAACTTGGGCCGCCACAAGAACCATCCCCCAGATGTCGCACTACAGGCGGCGCTGCAAAATGAGTTGGAGGTTTTGAAATCTGCTCTTAACAAGCTAGACCAAAGCGTGATTCGCATTGCCGCCTTTGGTTTGGTTAGTCGAGGTAAATCAGCCGTAGTCAATGCCTTGCTGGGACAGAAAGTTTTGCAAACTGGCCCCCTGCACGGTGTCACCCAATGGCCCAGATCAGTACGCTGGACACCTAACAGCGAGTCTAAAGTGCAGGTGGAGTTAATTGATACCCCCGGATTGGATGAAATTCAGGGAGAGGTAAGGGCGAAGATGGCGCGGGAGGTTGCGGCACAAGCAGATTTAATTTTGTTTATCGTCGCAGGTGACATCACGCGCACCGAGTATCAGGCACTGTGCGAACTGCGGCAGGCTCAAAAGCCTATCATCTTGGTATTTAACAAAATTGACCTCTATCCGGAAAAAGACCGCCAGGCAATTTACCGTCAGTTGCAACAACTCGGCACGGGAAGCCCCAAGGATCGGCGTCTCCAGACGATGCTGTCAACTGATGAAATTGTCATGGTGGCGGCAGAACCCGCTCCTCTAGAAGTGCGAGTTGAGTGGACTGACGGGCGGGTAACGTATGAATGGGAGACGCCGCCGCCTCAGATTGACGAGTTGAAGCAGAAGATTTTAAAGATTCTTAACCAGGAAGGGCGATCGCTCCTCTCCCTAAATGCCCTGTTTCAAGCCCAAAATGCGGAGCGTTCCATCGCTCAAAAAACCCTTGAATTGCGTAAAACCGAAGCAGAAGACTTAATTTGGCGATTTACTAAGTATAAGGCTCTGGCAGTCGCTCTCAATCCGATCGGTGTTTTAGATGTCTTGGGAGGCACGGTTGCTGACTTAGCGCTGATTCGCTCTCTATCTCGACTGTACGGTCTACCCATGACTAGCTACGAAGCTGGAAAGCTTTGGAAGAAGATTGTACTAAGTTCTGGCGGTTTATTGCTGGGCGAACTGGGTAGTAGTGTTCTTTTTGGGTTGGGGAAGAGTGCCTCTGCCGTTGCCACTGGTGTTGATGCCTCCGGTGGGCTGACGGCATTTGCCGGAGCTGCGATCGCCCAAGCGGGTATTGCGGCTTACGGCGCTTATACAGTTGGTCATGCCGCACAATTTTATCTCGAACAAGGTTGCACTTGGGGATCGCTTGGACCGAGTACAGTCATTCAAGACATTCTCAATCAGGTCGAGCCAAACACAATTCTCCACCGCCTGCGTCAGGAGTTAGAACAACAGCTAAAGCGCGAATTTAGTAATAGGTGAGTGAGTGAGTGGTGTTGTTGATATTACGGCTGGTATTATAAGCTGCCTAGGCTGACACGATCGCGCCCTAGCCGTTTCGCCTTATAGAGGGCGTCCTCCGCCACATCAACTAGCTTCTCCAACGAGGTTTGAGCGCTAGGCACTGTACTGGCAACCCCTAAGCTAACCGTCAGAACTTCATCGGGAAATCCACCGACTCCAGGATACTCAAGGGCGATCGCTAAAGCTTTGATACTTTCTCGAATCGTTTCTGCAATGTCCATCGCTGTATTGGTATCCGTTTGAGGCAAAAGCACAGCAAATTCTTCACCCCCATAGCGAGCTACTACAGCAGCCTGATGTTTAACTTCGCTACGGATAGTGCTGGCAACTTGCTGCAAACAGATATCTCCAGCAGGCTCCCCATAAGCTTCGTTGTAAAACCTGAAATAGTCAATGTCGCACATGATTAAAGATAGCGGTAGACCTTCTCTAAGAAGCTGTTGCCACTGGATTTCTAGATATTGATTGAAGTATCGCTGATTGGGGAGCTGAGTAAGTTGATCAATGTTGCGCAACGGCTGAACGTCTTGTTGTTCTTGCTCCGGTTGACTCAAGCGAGCATCAAACACATGTTCATCTCCTAGCTGGTTGCGAAAATAGAGACGATACAACTCGCAACTTGGCTTGGCTTGATTGCCATCGAGTTCGACTAACCCCATGCTTTCTAACTTGTAGGCGGCGATCGCTTCTAATTGCACGCTCTCATCGGCATTAACAACCTGTTGCATTGCTGATACTAATTGGGTATCCTCTCGTAAAAGCGTCAAATGACTCCGCAAATGTCCGCTATACATCCCAGCCGGTGTAGGTGCAGCTTGCAATAACTCCTCTAGTGTCATATTTCCCCGACATAGGTGATAAAGCGCAACATTCACTAGATAGGGATGTCCCCCCACCATTGCCATTAATTTCTGCATTTCGCTCTCATCAGTCCAATCTAGTCCGTAGCGCCTTGCCAACTCCTGCACCTGAGAGCTGGTAAACTGTGTCAGCTTAATCGATAGCCCAACATTAAAGGGAGATTGATTGAGCTTAAGAGGAATAGATATTTCTGTCGCATGAACCACCACCAACCGGAGTTTTTGCCAAATCTCAACTGCCCGTGTCTGTTCGTGCCAGAATCGCAGCATCGGCAGAAACTCTTGGGCAATGCTGGGATACTCAAAAATCTGATGGAGTTCATTTAAAGCCAAGACTAAGGGAGAGTCAATTTGTTCTAGCAAATACCCCTCAAAATAGATTTTGCAGTTCACTTTGCTACCCATATCCTCATCCCAAAACTCATCTAGCCTGGGATTTAGGTTCAACTGCCTGCTGACGTTGACACAGAACCAGCGCAGAAATTTATCGAGGGAGGCAAAAATGGTTTCGTCGGCTTCCTGAAAGTCCAAAGTGACGGTTTTGTATCCCAAAACTCTTGAGTGAGCAACAATCCGGTTGAGTAGTGAGCTTTTCCCCATCTTCCTGGGAGCTTTGATGCGGATAACACATCCCGGTTGGCTAATTTCTGTGTAAGCGAGTTCTTCAATGGGGGGGCGATAAATGTATAGGGCTGAATGTAGCGGCACAGGACCACTGGGAAATTCCAACACCACCTGCGGCAGTGAATCTGTAAAATTATTGTTTGCTACCGTATAGGTCTGGTACTCCGGCTGTAATTTGCCATGCTGCTCACTGATTTGGTTTGGCTGGTATCGGGCAAGGAGTAAATGCAGATTTTTCTTCGTCACCCTTTCTCCTAGTGCCTGTGAGAGTTCGTGCCATAGTCGGGAGCCAATTTCTTTGATATGAGGGATACCGTAAGCCGAATCCTGTGCCATCTCGCCATAAGTCTGCCCGAACCATGACTGGCGCAGGACTAATCGCTCCACAGGGCTGAGTTTCCTAGAGAGCAGAACTGTTTCTACAGCTTCCAGAGCTTCATCAACATTCATGCATTGATTGAGTGAGTTGGCAAGGGAGTCTTT
Organism: Coleofasciculus sp. S288; assembly: GCA_020216575.1. Taxonomy (GTDB): domain Bacteria; phylum Cyanobacteriota; class Cyanobacteriia; order Cyanobacteriales; family Coleofasciculaceae; genus JAIUYC01. The sequence continues at coordinate 3,481 of JAIUYC010000282.1, forward strand.
CAAGAATTTTATCTTGAACTGAGCTTTTTTTTACCCGATTTTTTCGACTTTTACTACTCCAAGTCTAAACAAGTCTCCTCCTTAAACCTAATTTTTCTCCTGTCTATTTTAAAAATTTAGCTACTTTTGCTACTTTCATTTTTGCTCCCCCTTAAACAGGGATGATACCTCGGAGAGTAGTTTTTCCGTCTTGACTCTCAAAGTAAACTTTACATAGAAAGTGTACCAACTTTTTAACGAAAGCAAATCCAAACCCTATCCCGCTGTTTTAAAAGTTGGAGTTAGGAATCCGAGAGAAGAGTTCAAAAATACAGTTAAACTCTTCAGGCGGAATAGTTAGGCCTGTATTGGTATCCTTGATAACCATTTAATTTTTGCTAAAGCGGTTGTCGATTCTAAGAAGTTGCTGCTTCTTTATCAACACGCTGAAGCAGGCAACTGGAGACAAGGTAGGGGAAACCATTAGCCTCAGTACCATTGGTGAGTCTACAACTCCAGGATATAAGGCTGGCAAACTGAACCACCATAGCTTGGCTCTCCCCCTGCTTTCTCTGCATAAGTATTGCTGAGTGGGATATATCTGGAGGATAAACGGTAAACTATTTTGCCAACTTCCCCGAAGGTAAACATGTCCCCTATCTCTCGTCGCCATTTCCTCCAATTTGCTGGCTCGACTCTGGCAACCTTAGGATTAAACCAGCTAAATTTTCAACGACAGGCGGAGCATTATGGCAAGGTTCTGGCACAAAGTACTCCGCGCAAACTTGCCCTACTCGTCGGTGTTAATCAGTATTCATCTGAGCCTTTATACGGATGCGTGAATGATGTGGAATTGCAGCGTCATCTCCTCATCCACCGCTTTGGTTTTAAGAAGGAGGATATCCTTACCCTGACGGATAAACAAGCAACTCGCCAAGGCATTTTAGAGGCATTTGAAGACCATTTAATTAACCAAGCCAAGCCCGGAGATGTGGTAGTCTATCACTACTCTGGGCATGGTTCCCAAGTTTTCGATCCAGATCCAATTGTTGTGCAGCAAGGTAACCAGAGTAGCGGATTAAACGGTACGTTTGTCCCGGTTGATGGTGAGTTACCCGATGGATACCCAGAACAAGGCGGTGTCGTAAAAGATATCATGGGACACACATTGTTCCTGCTGATGTCAGCGTTGCCCACTGAAAATGTCACCGTGGTTTTAGATAGCTGTTACTCTGGCGGTGCGACGAGGAAAGAATTTCGAGTGCGATCGCGTGATGGTGGCAGAAATGTACAGATTTCTCCTCTGGAAAAAGAGTATCAGGAAAAGTGGCTATCACGTCTGAATTGGTCTCGTGAGAAATTTGTCGAGGCGTATCGCAGGGGAGTTGCCAAGGGCGTTGTCTTGGCAGCAACCAACCCCAATCAACTGGCCGTCGATGCGCGTCTGAATGGGTTTGATGCGGGGGCGTTTACGTATCTGTTGACGCACTATCTTTGGCAGCAAGCGGGTACACCGGAAACTGCGATCGCTTATGCTGTTGGACATATACCTGAGGTGTTTGAACAAACTCCCCAATATGAGGTGAGAGTTGGTAGTGGGTATGAGAAGCAACCGCTTTATTTCATCAACACCCCCAGTTCAGCAGCCGATGCTGTCGTTACAGACGTGAATGGGAATCAAGCAAAATTGTGGTTAGGTGGGGCAGATTTGGGAACCATTGACAATGGTACGGGGTTTAATGCGATCGATGGTTCCGGACGAGTGACGCTGCACTCTCGCGATGGTTTAGTGGGAATCGCGACAGTACAGGGAGGTGTTGAACCGGGAACACTGTTGAAGGTGGAAGGAATCACTACAGGAATTTGAAAGTCTGGATTCCGAATGTCTTTGTAATGATGAATTTGGCTGTTCAGATCCCCGACTTCTTGAAGAAGTCGGGGATCTAGATCGGAAGTTAATTGATTGGTGTTGGCTGTAGGGGCGGGTTTTCCGATCGCTTTTGCAGTCAACAGATAAATAGACTAAACCCGCCCTGGCCGTAGGGGCGGGTTTATATAGATTGTCTGCGGGATGAAGAATTTCCTGGTCAAACCCGCCCCTACAAGAATTTGCAACATCATTCACATCTTGCACCAAGCCCTCAGAATGGAATTCTGGGGCTAAACAAACGAAGTCCGCCTGCGCGGACTCAACATTTTGCTATGGTTTGAACCCGCATAGGCGGGTTTTGTTTGTGTAGCCGCGATTTCCAATCGCCTGGTGCAAGATGTGAGCCATAAAGTAGCGTTGGCAACTCCCAGAGTCTCAAGAGCCAGCCTTCAAGACTCATTAACGGAGTTCAGAACCTTTTTAATGGAGTTCAAAGCCTCATTAACGGAGTTCAGAACCTCTTTAATGAAGCTTGGAACCTCGTTAATGGAGTACCACAACCTCATTAACGGAGTTCAAAGCCTCGTTAATGGAGTACCACAACCTCATTAACGGAGTTCAGAACCTCATTAATGGAGCTTGGAACCTCTTTAATGGAGTTCCACAACCTCATTAATGGAGTTCAGAACCTCATTAATGGAGTTCAGAGCCTCATTAATGGAGTTCAGAGCCTCATTAATGGAGTTTCAT
>JAIUYC010000283.1 GCA_020216575.1 Coleofasciculus sp. S288
ATAGCAAATGCTATATTTTTGCCATACTATAAGGAAATACTCCCAAAAATCGGCAAACAGTATCTTAAAATTTAGGCGAGTAGCTTAGCTTTGCTAAAGCTAATCAAAACCTTAAAAATCCAATTCTGTGGGTTAGACCGTAGCGATGATCTGAGGGATTATTCACTTGTGTATGACTGTGTTAGTGGAAGATGTAAGTATAGCAAATGTAAAGATATCTCCAGCCTTATTCAGCTAAAATAGCCCAGAATAAAGAGGGGAAGGCGCTACATTTCACTTCTCTAACAAATTTCTTGGGGATTGAGTTATAAAATAGTCAGGCACAATTCTCCCACCTTCCGTCTTGCTCCCCTATAAGATGCTCCTGAGGTGAGTTTTACCTTTGTCTTATCCCCCCATGTGTTAAGACTATCACAAATCCCTGTCTCCCTAATGCTCTACAACAGGGTTTGTATGCCTAAAAAAGGGTGGTGTTCTACGATCGCAATGCGTATATCCAATAGAAGTGGCACAATATTGGTTTGTAGATCTCCCAAATCTGCTGCTGAGAGCTTTGGTCGTTGGGAGAGATAGGCATCTCAGCAAGTTCCCTAATCTCCAACTCATCAGGGTCAGTCATCTCCCTGCTGGATAAAGCTTGTAAAGCCTTGTCGGCAAGTCACTCGGACTCGAGTGAGAGCCTCCTTGCCAGCCTAAATACAAGCATCTCCAGTTAGGAGAGATTTCCATTTTCGGTTGTCAGGTGTACATTTACTAATTTGCGAAATAGTGCATAAGACGAAAAAAACGAGTATTGATGCCTCAATCCCCAACCATGCAGACCATCAAAAAGACTGAACCGAAACTATTAGAACTCAAAAACCGCCTTACCGAAATCAACGACATCGAAGCGGCTGCATCTTTGTTGTACTGGGACCAGGCGACGTACATGCCTCCGGGTGGAGCAGCGGCTCGTGGTCGTCAACTGGCAACCTTGCAACAAATCTCTCACAGTAAATTCATCGACCCAGTAATTGGCCAACTGCTGGAAGATTTACGCCCTTATGAAGAAAGCCTGCCTTACGACTCCGACGAAGCTAGCCTGATCCGCATTACACAGCGAAAATACGAAACAGCCGTGCGGGTACCAGCGGAGTTTATGGCAAAACTCTCGATGCATCGAACGGAATCTTATGCCGTTTGGGCAGCAGCACGACCCGCCAATGATTTTCCTGCCGTGCTGCCTTACCTGGAAAAAACCCTTGACCTAAGCCGCGAGTTGGCGAACTTTTTTCCCGATTACGAGCATATCGCTGACCCACTCATTGACTTTGCCGACTATGGCATGAAAGCGTCATTTTTGCGATCGCTCTTCGCCGACTTGCGAAAAGAACTCGTGCCGATTGTCGAAGCAATTACGTCCCAAACCCCCACCGATGACAGGTGCTTGCATCAACACTATCCTGAAGAGCCGCAGCTAGCCTTCACCCTGAAAATAATTGAGCAACTCGGGTATGACTTCCAAAGGGGGCGTCAGGATAAAACCCATCACCCTTTTATGACCAACTTCTCCATCGGGGATGTGCGAATTACGACCCGCGTTTATGAGCATGACTTGGGTCAGGCACTGTTTAGCACAATCCACGAGATGGGTCATGCTCTCTACGAACAAGGGATTAATCCCAGGTATGAAGGTACACCCCTAGCCGGTGGCACCTCTTCAGGCGTGCATGAGAGCCAATCGCGACTTTGGGAAAATCTCGTCGGACGGAGTTTGGGCTTCTGGAAATTCTTTTATCCCCAACTGCAAGCCTTCTTTCCCAAACAACTCAGTAATGTCTCTCTCGATACCTTCCACCGAGCCATCAATAAAGTCGGGAAATCGCTTATCCGCACCGATGCTGACGAGGTAACCTACAACCTCCACGTCATGATTCGCTTTGACCTAGAACTTCAAATGCTCGAAGGTAGTCTAGAAGTCCGCGACCTGCCCGAAGCTTGGAACGAGCGCTATCGCTCCGATTTAGGAATTGTTCCAGAAAATGATAGCGATGGCGTCTTGCAGGATGTACACTGGTACACTGGTCAGATTGGTGGAATGTTCCAAGGCTACACCCTTGGCAACTTGATGAGTGCCCAATTCTTTGAAGCCGCTCTCAAGGCTTATCCAGAAATCTTAATGAAGATCGAACAGGGACAGTTTAGTACACTCCATAATTGGTTGACACAGAACATATATCAGCACGGCTCCAAGTACACAGCGGCTGAACTCATCAGGGACGTCACGGGTGATGCGCTACGCATCGAGCCTTTCATTCGTTACATCCGGCAAAAGTATGGACAGCTTTACACGTTGTAACAGTTGCTCACTTTAGCCTACATTTTATCTACCCTAAGGAATATTTATTCCTTAGAGGAATTTGTAATCTGATCGTTGTTAGTACCGTTAAATTTGCTTTTTGGGAGTTGCAATGCTCAATCTAATCCAGGATGTTCTTGACAGTGATGAGAGAAGCGATCTGAGACAGTTTGCCAGCCAACTACGTATATCCGACAAAAAGTACCTCCTCCATAATGATATCGTCTCTGCTTTTTCTGAATACTGCGCTAATCACAACAAACCGGAAAATTTTTTGAAATCATCCCATCTGGGGCAACTGGTTTTCTACACCCAGGAAATTATTCTGGAGAATGAAAACCTGTGCCTCATTGTCCGCCCCAAGATTGCTTCTCAGGAAGTCTACCGAATTTTAGAAGACTTGACCGTTGAACCGGTAACAGTGCAGGAACTCCTGGATTTACGCGATCGCCTTGTCAACCGCCACAATCCCAATGAAGGCGACCTTCTAGAACTCGACTTCCAGACCTTCTACGATTACAGTCCCACCATTCGCGACCCGAAAAACATCGGCAAGGGCGTTAGCTTCCTCAACCGCTTTCTGTCCAGTAAGCTGTTCCAAGACCCTCGCCAGTGGCTGGAAGCGTTATATAGTTTCTTAAGCGTCCACAAATATCAGGGAACTCAGTTACTCATTAACGGGCGAATTAAAAACCAACAGCAACTTTCCGATCAGGTGAAGAAAGCATTACTGTTTGTGAGCGATCGCCCGGAAGAAGAGGCTTACGGAGAATTTCGCTTTAAGCTGCAAGAAATGGGCTTTGAAGCGGGGTGGGGCAACACCGCGTATCGGGTGCGGGAAACGCTGGAAATTCTTGATGAGCTGATTGACTCTCCTGACCACGAGGTACTCGAAAAGTTCATCTCCCGCATCCCGATGATCTTCCGTATCGTCCTCGTCTCTGTCCATGGCTGGTTCGGACAAGAAGGCGTCTTAGGGCGTCCGGATACTGGGGGTCAGGTCGTTTATGTCCTCGACCAAGCACGGAGTTTAGAGAAGCAATTGCAAGAGGACATCGAGCTAGCAGGATTGAAGGGATTGGGCGTTCAACCCAAGGTAATCATCCTCAGCCGATTGATTCCTAATGCCGATGGCACGCGCTGTAACGAACGTTTGGAAAAAGTTCACGGTACCGACAATGCCTGGATTTTGCGCGTGCCGTTACGGGAGTTCAATCCCAACATGACCCAGAACTGGATTTCTCGCTTTGAAATCTGGCCCTATCTGGAAACTTACGCCATTGACGCGGAAAAAGAACTGCTGGCAGAATTCCAAGGTAGTCCGGACTTGATTGTCGGGAACTACTCCGATGGCAACTTGGTTGCATTCCTGCTTGCCCGACGCATGAAGGTGACCCAGTGTAACATTGCCCACGCCCTGGAAAAATCCAAGTACCTGTTCAGTAACCTCTACTGGCAGGATTTGGAGGATAAGTACCACTTCTCGCTGCACTTCACGGCTGACTTGATTGCGATGAATGCCGCGAACTTCCTGATTAGCAGCACTTACCAGGAAATTGTAGGGACAACTGACAGTATTGGTCAGTACGAGTCCTACAAGTGCTTCACGATGCCAGATTTGTATCACGTCGTGAATGGAATTGAACTGTTCTCACCTAAATTCAATGTTGTGCCGCCAGGGGTAAACGAACAGGTCTACTTCCCCTACACTCGTACAGAAGACCGAATTCCAGATGCGGCTGAACGGCTGGAAGCCATGCTGTTTACCCAAGAAGACCCCGTCCATATTTTTGGCACGCTGGATGACCCTAGTAAGCGCCCTCTGTTCTCAATGGCGCGTCTTGACCGAATTAAGAACCTGACGGGTTTAGCAGAAGCTTACGGCAAGAGTAAGGAGTTGCAGGAGCATTGCAACTTGATTTTGGTGGCTGGAAAGTTGCGCGTTGAGGAATCCGATGACAATGAGGAAAAGGATGAAATTGTCAAGCTGTACCGGATTATCGACGAGTACAATCTCCACGGAAAGATTCGCTGGCTAGGTGTGCGCTTGCCCAAGGGAGATTCTGGAGAAATTTATCGGGTGATTGCTGACCGTCGAGGCATTTTCGTTCAACCAGCGCTGTTTGAAGCCTTCGGTCTGACGATTTTGGAATCCATGATTTCCGGCCTGCCAACCTTTGCTACGCAGTTCGGTGGTCCGTTGGAGATTATTCAGGACAAGAAGAACGGGTTTTTAATTAATCCAACGCACCAGGAAGAGATGGCTCAGAAGGTTCTGGACTTCGTCACCAAGTGCGAGCAAAATCCCACCTTATGGGAGGAAATCTCTAATCGAGGGATGGAGCGGGTCTACAGCACCTACACCTGGAAAATCCACACGACAAAGCTGCTCACTTTGGCGCGGATTTATGGCTTCTGGAACTATGCCTCTTAGGAAAACCGGGAAGACCTCTTGCGTTACCTTGAGTCGTTGTTCTATCTGTTGTACAAGCCTCGTGCTCAGCAGCTTTTGGAACAGCACAAGCATCGGTAAGTTGATAGCAGGGTATAGGTTGTAGGTTATGACGTTCTAACCTTCAACCTTCCAATCCTTAATAGGCGATCGCTCTTTCTAAACGCGATCGCCTATTTCTTTTCGCCTTTTAAAACCAAAACCCCTTCGTTGTTGACTCGATAAGCTTTACCTACATAGCCCGTGCGTTCGTAGAGGATTTGGTGAATGTGTTGGTCTAGTTTAACTTCATCGCGGATTTGGGGGCGGTAGAAGGCTTTCATTTCCTCTTCGATGCCCATTTCATCAAGGCGATCGTGGACTTTGGTGCTATCTCCCTGAAAGTAAGCATTCCGCGCCGTTTCATCGCCTAAAAATTCCATCACGATACGCAGGGGAACGCCACCCACTGTCAAACGTTCGCTTGCCAGCAGGATGACTATAATCCCGATCGCCAAAACCACAGATAAGTAAATGCTCGTTACAAGCCGTACAGTAGCTTTCTTGGAAGAACGAGGAGAGATATACGGCATACAGCGATTTTTTTGACTGTCTTAGAGCAACTTATTTTGACGTTTGCCTCCACTCTAGCCTGTAGTTGGGTTCTGTTGCCAAGAGGGGCTTGTATAGCACTCACCAAGGCGACTCTTGACTCTCGCCAAATACTGAAACCTTGACCACTTAATATGCATCCCGTAGCAATAAAGGGATAAAGAAATTTCCTCCAATCCCCCTGTCTGGATTGCCTAAAATACGGTTTGTCTACCGATATATAGTATTTTCTGTTAGAATTCCTTCACCCCATCTTTGGCATGGGATGGGAAGAAAGGTTGTTCGCAATTGGAATAAATGCAATGACGGCTTCTGGCTTTTTACCAACTCGGTCTATTGAGTTCAAGCAAAGCAAATTTCCGCGTCGCTCTTTACTCCCCTTACGGCGGGATTATCTCTGGCGAATTGAAACTGGGTTGGTTCGCACCTTGACTTGGTTTGAGGATGGAACGGCTGTCACTTTAGGATTGTGGGGGGCAGGGGATGTTGTGGGTCAAGCGTTATCAAGGGAAGAACCTTATCAAATTGAATGCCTGACTCCTGTAGAGGTAACCCTGCTGCCCCTTGACAGGTGGCCTGAAGTGAATCGAGCTTTAATCCAGCATATTCAGCAATTTCAGGAGTTTTTGACGATTCTACATTGCCGCTCCGTTGATGCCTCGCTTCTGAGATTGTTATCGTGGCTAGCCA
>JAIUYC010000284.1 GCA_020216575.1 Coleofasciculus sp. S288
CGGTTAAATCTTACGGGGAGACAGCACGGGATAACTACCACAAATCGCTAGCGGATATGGGCTGCTAACTTCAACTTTTCTTTGTGAAAGGGAAGGGCTGAAAACTCCCTTCCTCCTTATCAAGCTTTGTCTCGTCACCAATACTTATTAAGCTGTTCCCCATTTAACTTGCATTCTGGTAGCGATCATGAGTCTCGCCACTACTAGATTTTACATTTTGAATTTTGAATTAATTAGTACGTGTCATGAAGGATTTTTTTTCTAAATTTCAGTCTCTTCCTTTACCTAAGAAGTTGTGTTTGGGTTCAGTGGCACTCCTTCCAGTTTTTATCATCGTTCCAATTTTTTCCTTAACGGGTAATGCTAGTTCAAGATTTGTACCAGCGTATAAATCAGTTTCTAAATCATTGCTGGATAAAGTCATTCAAGAAAATTCTCTGAATATAGGCGTTAATCTAGAGCGCAAACAACTTAAGGTATTGCAAATTCAGGGAAGTATTACCCAAAAATTGTACATTTTTGACTTCAATAATTCGCATCTCTGTGGAATGGCAGGGTGTTTGTATGTTGCTTATACCCAGGAAGGAAACCGAGTCCTCATTTCGGTATGCGGGGCTGCGGGTTCTGGCAAAACATTTTCCGTCATTGACCCTCTAATTCGTAGCTCCTTAGACCAAGGATTTCCCACTATCGTTTATGACTTCAAATACCCAGCGCAAACGAAACGTGCTGTTGCTTATGCCATGAAACGCGGCTATACCGTGCGCGTTTTTGCACCGGGATTTCCTGAGAGTGAGATTTGCAATCCACTGGACTTACTTCGCGATGAAGAAGATGCAGTTGCAGCAGGTCAATTAGCTCAGGTGATTAACAAGAACTTTGACCGAGGTGGTGGCGATAGCGGTGATAAGTTTTTCCAAGAAGCTGGTGACAGCTTGGTGGAAGGTATTTTGCTAGTCACCAAGGCTGTAGGGAGACTGACTGGCGACCCCCGGTACTGTGACTTAATGATGGCTCAAGCCGTTCTCAGTCTGGATAGTCTGCCCCAGCGCTTGGAGGCTGCTTCTAAAAATGGAACGCTCAAGGTTTGGACGAGTCGCCCTCTGTCTCAGCTTATCAGTGTTAAAGACTCAGAGAAAACGGTCGCGGGTATCTTAGGTACGGCGCAGAGGATTTTCCAGCGCTTCCTCAAGAAAGACTTCGTGGGAGCCTTTTGCGGTCAGACGACTCTACCCCTCGATTTGGATGGCAAGCAGCTTCTCGTGTTTGGACTCGATCGCAATAACCGGGATATTGTCGGGCCACTTCTGGCAGCTATCTTGCACATGGTTGTGGTTCGCAATGTATCGCGCACAGTACCTCGGAAAGACCCACTGGTGGTTGCCCTCGATGAGTTGCCAACCCTCTATTTACCGCAGTTGGTCAACTGGTTAAACGAGAACCGGGAAGACGGATTTTGCGGAATTTTAGGCTATCAGAACATTGCTCAGTTGGAAAAAGCGTATGGGAAAGAGCTAGCACGAGCAATCTTTGGGGGTACGGCTTGTAAGTTTATTTTCAACCCCCAAGATGGCGAGTCAGCGAAGATTTTTGCCGATTATCTGGGCGAACAAGAGATTCAATTTAATTCCAAAAGTCGCAGTACGTCGAGTGGTAAAGGTGGCACGAGTCGGAGTACTTCAGAACACCATCAGAAGCGCCATTTATTAGAACCATCTGAGTTTCTCAAGCTTGGCACTGGCAGAGCAGTTATTGTTAACCCAGCTTACGTTCGCGCTCAAGAATCTTACGTTCCCCTTTTGCAGGCGATTAAGGTTCCCAAAGGTGACATTGACGAGATGAATTGGTCGGAGTCCAAGTGGGATACGATTCGACCAAAACTGATTGAGCGCAATCACAGCAGCGTTACTGATGAGATGCGCTCTCGGCAATTTGAGGAGCGTCGGGCTTTAGCTGAGAAGTTATTTCCCTTACCTCAATCTAACCCAACTCCTCCTGTCGAACTTCCACCAACTGATGAACAATCCTCCTTTAAAGAGGAAGCTTTACCTACCTTTTTCTAAAAATTTACCATGTTAGTTAACACGAGTTTGATTCAAAAATTATTGCAGAGGATTTCCCCAAAATCGATTGAGGTTTTGTTGCGCTATCCCGATATGCGATCGCAAGTTCTGTCAGCCATGAAGCTTGCTCCAAAGCCAATGGGTTACGAGCCAACGTTGATTGAAATCTTCGATAACTCTGGGCTGTTGGCGGGACGGATTAATGACTTCGTTTATACCGTTCAATTGCCACCCGAACACTGTTCTGAGTTTATAGCTTGGTATTTCGACGGCGAATTAGTTCTTTTTGCCGTTGGTAGTGAAGTTGTCGTCAATCGCCTTCAATTAATGACTGTTACTGGTTTGTTTGATGTAAGGAGAAGTTAAGAGATGGTGAGTATAGTTTCTGAAGGCTCTGCTGCTTCTTTTCAAGCTAGCTATCAGCAGCTTGTGGAAAACTGGGTACGCACTTGGATGGTTTTAGGAGAGCAGCAATCGGAGCCACAAGATGAAATTGAAGAGGAAAACCTGGAGCAGACGCAACAAGCAGACGAAGTTGTAATTGGCTTTCAAGTTGAGCAAACCGATGAGGAAGTCTGGATTACTCAAAAACAACCAGACGGCACTGAAACGATTCTTTATGGCAAAGATGAGTTTGGCAATCAAGTTAACCTTCTAACTCCTGAGTTAATAACCGCTTTAGAACAAGTTCAAGTTGGCGATACCCTGGATGGTTTTGGTTCTATAACCATTCGGGGGAATGACGAGATTTTCTTTTACTCTGATGAAGAAGGAAAGGTTCTGATTAATAAGCGGTTAGATGCTGCCATAAATGATGCCACCACTCAAAGTTATTCAGGAGTTAATTTTGAGGCAAATAGTCAAGCTGTTGCTTCTGTTTCTCTAGAAAGCGAGGCAACGGTTGAAGATGAGCCTCAAGATAGGCAAGTAGAAGTTTCCCAAGAACGAGATAGAGATGCCTATCTCCAGACTTTAGCTGAATTAATGGTTCCTCTAGTTATGGAGGCAATGAAACAGGAGGAACAGCAAAGTATCAGCCAAGAAGATTGGGAAGTCGAGCTTAAGGCAGAAGTAGAAACAGAATCGGCTGTTGAATCAAGTCCGATGGGGCTGTTTGAGGAATTTTTTGCGGTTTCACTGACACAAGACTGGGAAAAAGAAGATACTCGCGAGGAGCAATCCAAAGATGAATTCACGAGCGAATTCGATGCAGCGATGGGTACTGGTTCAACTGCAACTGCATCGATTGATGTGGGTATCGAAGGAACAACGGGTTTAGATGCTGTCAAAGCTGCCACTCAACAACTGCGTCAGGACGAACCAGTTAAGCAGGTTTTGTTGCAAACGGTTGAGTCGATGCAGTCTACTTATAAAGAGCAGCAGCAGCAACCAGTAGATCCGGCGATGCAGCAGATTGTGAGCGATCGCATCAAAGAAAAGGATAACCCAGGCTGGTGGCAGCAGCTCTCATCGAGGGTTGAAGCCACGGTTACAGCAGTTCGAGATGCATTTACCCAGCATCGTGCCGCTACTACTCTCAAGCAGTTTGCCAATCGTCAAGGGTTGCGTTCGGATGAGTCTTATGAGGCGGCTAACTACACCCTTGCAAAGCAGGGTCGAGAGTACACTCTGTCTGACAAGCAGGGGAATCCCTTGTTGCGATTTGAATCCACAGTGTTTGGGGTTAAGGTTGATAAGACTTTGCCACCTTTAGGCGAAGCTGACTTTGCTAAGACTCAGCAGTTAAAAGCAGACATGGAGGCAGGGAAATCTCCTGGGGGAGCCTTTAGATCTCAGGCAGTTAGTGAAGGTCAGCGACTGGCTCAGATTCAGCGCATTCAAACAGCTATGGCAACCTTTGCTGCCCGAACTCCCAAGGCGGATGTCCAGGTCGAGGGTTCGACTTACAATTGGCGGGCTAATTCAAAGGGCAGCACAATTATTCAAGACAAGCAGGGCAACGTTTTATTAGCAGCAGGTAACGGCTATATGCGCTGCGAGATGAGTGACAAGCAATTAAACGATTTTGAGCAAATGCTTGCCGTTGCTTCTAAGTCGATGCAGCAGTCTTCACAACGCACGGCTACACCGCAGCTTGCGGCGGCATCCAGAACGAAAGGTAAGGGCTTGGAACTGGACTAGTTAATAAGCTGCCCTTGCTTAAGAGTGCATATAGTCAGCAGCTAGGATGCTTGTCAGCCTTGAGTTTTCCCATTTTGAATTTTGAATTTTGAATTTTGAATTGTTTATGAGCTTAAACGATCTCAATCTCTTCATTGAATCTGGGAAAAATGTCCTTTCCCTCTTGTGCCAGCTAACCGAACGCTCGACGGTTCTTAATTGGATAGCTAGGGAAATTGCCGGGATGCGAGGGCTACCTTGCTATCTGTGGAATTTGGGTCAGGGGCGATTTCGTTGTGTTCATATCGAGCATACCAAAACAGCAGAACTGGTGGGAGAATACAAACTCCCAATGGATGTTCTGGAATACCTAATCCAGGAAGCGCCTTGCGGGGTGTTTGTCCTCGAAAACTTGCAGTCTTTTTTGGAGGTTGCACACCAGGATTTTCAGTCTCAAGTTCATCACGAGCGTTTAGCGTCTCAAGTGATTAATGTTTTGAATGCTTGGGAGGATGATTCTTCTAGGTATTTGATTCTCCTGGGGTCACAAGAAGTTGGGTTGCCACCCCGGTTAGCGAGCATTGTTCCTGAGGTTTGCAATCCTCTGCCTCGGTATGAGGATAACGTAGTCTTGTTAGAAGAATTCTTACCCACCCTTGATGAGAATGCAGACTTGTCGCTCGTTCCTCAATTGGCACTCTCTGCGGGGGGACTGACTCACCAGGAAATTAAATCGGGTTTGCGCCTGGTGAAGGCAAAAAACGGCGGCAAAATTGATTCAACCCTGATCAAGTCCCTACTGAATTACAAGATTGAACGGCTCAAGGCATTTAACTTAAGCTTTACTCCCCGTCCGAACGTCCAGAACTTTGGCGGCATGGATCGGATTCGGACAGCGATTTATGGGGTTAAGCAGGACTATGCCCATAAGGCAAGGGAGATGGGAATTCCCCTGCCCAAGGGTTGGTTATTTGTCGGGCCACCGGGGACTGGCAAAACTTTCGTTTCTAAGTTCTGTGCTTCTATCTTAGAGTTTCCCATGATTAGCGTCGATACTGGCGCGATCTGCGCTTCGCAGCAGCGCTTCGCTATCGCATCTGGAGGAGCATCATATCTCCGACGCTTGATTGACCGCATTGAAGCATCCGCCCCAGCAGTGGTTTACTTTGACGAGTTAGATAAGCTCTTCCCCGATCCGGGTCAACCCGCCGATGTGTCACAGCGCCAGGTGCTGGGACTCCTTCTAACCTGGTTGCAAGATAAGGTTTCGCAGACGTTCGTCATTGCTACGCTTAACCGACTGGACTCCCTGCCGCCAGAGTTGACCCGCTTGGGACGCTTTGACGAAATTTTTTACGTGGGTTTTCCCCAAGCTGGCGAACGCAAAGATATTCTACATCTGCACTTAGCTCGGTTTGACTCTCGCTATCGCGATGGGAATAGTCCGCTATCTGAGAAAGAGTGGCGCGTTATCCTTAACCGCACGGTAAACTGTACTGGTGCGGAACTCTCCACGATGGTTGAGAAAGCAGCGAAGAAGCAGTTCCACATTAACCCTGACGCTGAGGTGCGGATTGACTTAAAGGAACTGTTGGAAGTGCGTGAAGAAATTACTCCCCTTTACGTTCGCGATACTGATCGCATTCTCAAGATCGAGAACATTGCCAAGCACGTCGCTACTCCATGTTCGAGTCCTGACCAGAGTGTTTACGCCCCTCCAGTGACGACCTTCTGGGGACAAAAAGTGGACAGGTAAAAGGTTTAGCAGTAGATATAATTGTTGCACCAGCTGAACACAGACAATAAAGTTCTTAAGTAGGGAATAAAGTTCTTAAGTGGGTAATAAAGTTCTTTACTAGCTGGCACATGGGACTAAACT